>JANXAQ010000206.1 GCA_025062105.1 Thermoguttaceae bacterium | reverse complement strand
ATTCCCGGCAAGCGGAAATGTCGGCTTCTGACTTCCACTTTTGCCATTGTCCCTAACTCCTTTTGCCTCCAGAAGTTACCTAACAAACCTCATTTGTACATGGGATTTCCTAACTGAAATGCCTACAAAGAGTTAGAACGCTGCAATTCCGGCCCAGGCTTAAAAACGGCAAAAGTCGAGTTTATGTCATCCCTGCGAAATCAGGGATCCAGGCTACTATGAACCGGCGCCCCTGGGCGTCTCAGGAATCGGAACCAAGGGACCAGGTGCCAAGGGGCTCGGATTCCTGCTTGCACCGGAATGACAGAAGCCGGATTTTCTCGCGGAGAAAAGCCCTCCGCTTCGTTTGACCCAAATGGGGCTAAAAGCACCGTGATTCAGGAGGCTAATTTTTGCAATAGCCAGGCCATGTTTTTCACCAGGTTATCCAAAGTACGAAGGCCTTCAGTGTCTTTTTCCACCTCGCCTTTTTCCCGGCCGAAGGAAACGGTCCAGTAGGTCGATCCGGGCACAATCATTTCAGCAATCAGGAAAAAGTAATTGATGTGGGCGAAGGTGAAGTTGTGACCGGCCCGGCGACCAACCACAACAGCCGCTCCCACTTTGCGGCGCAAAAGGTCCGGATGCTTCCTGGCCACATAGCCAACCCGGTGCAATAATGCCATTACCTGCGGCGTAGCTCCGCTAAAATACACCGGCGAACCTACCAAAATTCCCTGTGCCGCTGCAAACCGGTCCAAAACCCCTTCGAAGTTCGGATCTTCTTGGAAACACTTCGGCACGTCGGAAGTCAGGCATCGGGCGCAGGCAATACAGGGTTTTACCGGCCGATCAGCCAAGGCCAAAAAATCCGTCTCAAAGCCTTCTGCCTCAAACATTCCCAACGCCCGCCGGATCAGCCGCTCGGTATTGCCTTCCGGACGGGGACTACCGCAAATTCCCAATACCCGGATACGTTTGCCTTCCATCATCAAGACCTCCTGCTGTGTTTATAACCGTGGAACCACACGGAATGATCCCTTTAACATAGCTCATGGGTCTGTTGCACGGTGCTGCGCATCCTGAGCAGAGAGTTTGCCCATCCTGGCCGGTTTCGTTCAACTTTTGGTAGGTTTAGGCCTCCGACGGGAAATGGTTCCAACCGACCCGTAGGTTTACTTATTAAAAAACCCCTTCCCAGGGGTTGCAAGGGGGATCAGTGGCCGGATAGGGGATAGGATCTGGCAGATGAAGTTGTTTCCAGCAGTCGGGCAAAGGCGCCCGGATGATCAGGGTTTGTTTGGTCTTCGGATGCCGGAAAACGAGCGTCCGGGCGTGGAGGGCGATCGGCTGCTCTCGGAGATCCTGCACCGGCGGCCCAAACGTCTGCCGGGCGCCATACTGCACATCCCCTAGGACTGGATGTCCCCGACTTGCTGCCTGAATGCGGATCTGATGGTATCGGCCCGTATCCAGCTGAATCTCTACCCAACTGCCCCACTCCACATAGGCCAATACCCGATAATGGAGCACCGCATAGAGGGCCTCGGGGTGCTCCATGGGGACAATTTCCGCCCTGGGCTGATCAGGCACTTTGCGGAGAAAATCTTTCCATGTGCCTTGAGCCGGTTCCACTCGGCCTTCCAGGCAGGCCCAATAAAGTTTTTTAATGCTACGTCGTTCAAACTGGGCGCTTAGGCGCTGGGCTGCCCGACGGCTGAGCGCAAACAGAATCGCCCCGGACACAGGCCGATCCAACCGATGCGGCACGCCCAAATACAACTTCTTTGTATCGGTCTGGGGATTTACTATCGGCCACGTTGGCGTTTCTGGGCCAACCTTCTGCGTTTCTGTTTCGGCCTCTTGAGCAGGGATAGCGGGGCTCGGAATCTTGGATTGGTGGTTATGGTCCGGTGGTTGGGAAATTGTAGAGGCTATTTTCTCCTGCTGCCGGTCAGGGCATGGTGGCGTTCCCGATGCGGGTGGGAAAATAGCAGTTGCTGGTTTTCTTTGGTATTGTTCCAACCAGGCCCGCACGCGTACTTCTAGGCTATCAATGCCTGGCGGGGCTTGCGTGAGCAGGCCCGGCGGCTTGTTGACCACCAGACAATGCTCGTCCTGGTAGAGAATTTCAAAACCCGGTCCATCCATCAGCAACACACCGATTGGAATTCTTCCTCACCAATGGTTATCCTTTTTTCCGGCGGTCTAGGCCGGGGCGGAACATGTCTGCCTGGCGCAGTCGCAGCGTCTCGGCTATTTGGAGGCAGTAATCCAGTTTGCCCATGTTCGGATAACGCCCATTCGTTCCGAACGCAAATCGGACGCCCTCCTCCTTGGCAATTTTTAGAAACCCTAACTTCGGCAATCGGTAAGAGGCACTGATCTCTATGGCCACCCCGTATCGGGCGGCTGTCTGAACCACCCGACGCACCCGTTCCGGCGTCCAAAGCTGGTCATATCGGTTTGCAAGCGGCGGTGGCAGCCAGGAAGTATTGCCCAGGAGATCAATCGGTTGTTCCGAAATCAACTTCACATGCCAATCCACGAACCGATCCATAAACCTCTCTGGATCGCTCAGATCCACTCGCTCCGGGGCCTCTTTTTCCCAGAGTTTTACCCGCTGGCCGTCCCGGCCCGGAAAGGTCATCGCATCCATGAGCACATAGTCCAGTTTGGCCAACATCGCGGCAGAAAAGCAACTGGCCCAATCGATCCATTCGGCCTGCACAGCCCGATAGACTCCCTTGCCTTCCAACATATCCAAATGCGCCTGAAGTTCCTGGTCGTTGGAAAGCACTTTGGGATATTTGTTCTCTTTAGTGCCCGCATGTTCGACGATGCCGAACCGCACACCCAGTTTTTTGGATAGATCGGCCACTTGCTCGATGGTGCTGCCATCCAGATGCACATGACAATCGAACAGGGGAAAATCAGGCCGATAAGCCTCTCCACCCACCGGAACTGCCCGGGATTCTGCTCCTTCTGGCTGACCCGCCAGCCCAGAAATCCCAATGCCCGCTCCTAAACAAAGAAAATCTCTTCGACTAAGCAGTCCAAAGCTGCTTTGTCCGATTTTCTCCGAAAGTTGGCATTTTCTCTGCGGCTGCGATGCCATAGAAAAAACCTTTCTAAACATCCTACACTGTCTTTCTGAAGTATATCAAAAAGGCCGATCCCTTCCAGGAAAGAGATCGGCCCCCATACAGGTCCTGAGTAGGGCGGGGATAGTTTCCAAGCCGGCTCCAGCGGATCTCCGGCGTGGGCAGGACCTACGGCCTACCGGATTGCCCCTTCCGACCAAGGCACCCGCTCCGGCCGGAGAGTAGCGAGCCGGGCAGTACCGAAAGTAGGCCCGCCGCAGCCGACGCGGCCGATTGCTTGGCCCCAGGGGGTTACAGGCTCCAGCCTTCGCGGTAGGGCGGATTGATCCAGGCGTTGGCCTCTTCGCAGTTGGTAAATCGCATGGCCTGGGCGTCCCACTGGAGCTTGGTGCCAGCAAACCGGATGGCAATCACACCCAGCATGGCGATTTCCGTCAGCGGACCGCCGTAGGAGAAGTCGCTGCCGGCCTTTCGGCCTTCGCGGATGGCGGTAATCCAATCCCAGTGATGGCCTGGAATCCGCGGTAGTTTCTTTTCCGGTAGTTTATACTCCCGCATTTTCGCTTCCGGCACAATCCGCACGCCGCCAGCGCCGTGGGAGCCGTACATGATGGTCCCCTTATCGCCGAGGACAAACGCACCGGTTTCTATGGGCCGGCGGTCCGGCTCCAGGTCTGGTACACGCGGAATCCGCTCCGTGCCGCTATACCAATGCAGGGTGATTGGCCCCCGATCGCCTTTGGCTGGAAACTCGTAGGTAATCACTTCTCCTTTAGGAAAGGCGTCGCCTTGGGTTTTGGGATCGTAGTCTTTCACCTGGGCGATCACGCTGTTGGGCGCTCCAAGGTCCAAGGCCCAGAAGACCGGATCGACCACATGGCAGACCCAGTCGCCCACCGTCCCGTTGCCAAACGGCGTCCAGCCACGCCAGGCCCCAGGCAGATACGCCGGGTGATACGGCCTATACTTGGCCGGGCCAAGCCACAGGTCCCAATCCAACTCCGGCGGCACCGGAGGAGTTTCCTTTTTGACCCGCTCCAAATGATCTAGGCCGGAATTGACCGCTGCACAGCCGGCATGAATGGTATGGACTTTGCCGATCGCCCCGTCCCAAATCCATTCACAAAACGTGCGGATGGAATCAAACGAATGGCCCTGATTGCCTAGTTGGGTAACCACGTTGTGCTCCTTGGCCGCCTTGACCAGTGCCCGGCATTCATATACGGAGTGGGCCAACGGCTTTTCGCAATAAACATGTTTTCCGCGTTTGATGGCGGCCATGCTGGCAACAGCATGGGTATGATCCGGCGTCGAAACCACCACGGCATCAATCTGTCGATCCATTTCGTCGAGCATTTTGCGGAAATCTCGGTACTGCTTGGCCTTAGGGAATTGTTGGAAGGTGCCGCCGGCACGCCGCTGGTCCACATCACAGAGGGCGACGATATTCGTGCCCAGGCCAGCTATGGCATTCATATTGCCATGGCCCATGCCGCCGACGCCGATACCGGCCACATTGATTTTTTCGCTAGGCGGAGTCTGGCCGCTTCGGGCTACCGCATGACGTGGAATAATTGTGCATAGCCAGGCAGATGCCCCTGCCGCACCGACAAACTGCCGCCGTGTCCATCTGCTAGTCTTCCGCATAAGACATTCCTCCTGGTTGAAAAAAAGAACATCATCTCCGCAGAAACCAAGAAAAAGATCTCGCCTAGAACGGTAATTCGGCTCTATTCAAACTGGTGCAAGAAAATCAAACCGGCAAGATAGAAAGGGAGGCGATCCTTGGCAGGCATGTTACCAAAAATGCATTGTATCTTACCGTCCCACCCAACGGAAGCCAACTTGACAGAAAAGTTTTGCTTTTCCAATTGCCGGTTAATCCTTCAGCCGGTCGGGGAAAAACATCGTTCACCTCCGAGCCTGCCGCTGCAACTCCAGCCAGAGGACATACACTGCCCTCAATAGAGGGCATACACTGCCCTCAGCAATTGACCTTTTGTAGCAAGAAGCAGCCAGTGATTCTGCCCTACGGCTGAGATGTTACGGAACCTCGCCTCTTTAGCCATCCCGGGGATACCTCCTTGTGGGCAAGCATAGGAAAAGCAATACTGGAACAATCGCAATTTCGCCTTTTTCAAAGAGAACCCCACCCATGAAAATCATTCGCTATCTGGATGCGAATCAACAGGTAAAGTATGCCGTCTTACGGCCGGATGGCGGTGCCGTGGAAATTGAGGGAAATATTTTTGGTCGTTGGGAGCTGACAGACCGGCCGGCTCAGGTAGTTAAGCTTTTAGCGCCGGTGGCTCCGCCGACCATCTATTGCATTGGCCTGAACTATCGTCAACATGCCGCGGAAAGTAACTTGCCCATTCCGGAGTTTCCCGTCGTCTTTATGAAAGCGCCTACAGCAATCCAAAATCCAGAGGATCCGATCTGGCTCCCAAGGCATCTACGAAGCGATCAGGTGGATTACGAAGCGGAACTGGCCGTGGTGATCGGCAAAAAAGGAAAAAATATTCCCCGGTACCAAGCCCTCCAATATGTGCTGGGTTATACCTGTGCTAACGACGTCAGCGCCCGGGATTGGCAGACCCGCTGGGGAGGCACCCAATGGTGCCGAGGCAAAACCTTCGACACCTTCTGCCCCTTGGGCCCCTGCTTGGTCACGCCAGACGAAATCCCGGATCCGAACAACTTGGCCATTCGGCTGGATATTAACGGCCAGGTGCTTCAGGAAGCAAATACCAACGACATGATCTTCGATGTGGCCCGGTTGATTGAGTTTTTAAGCGGCAGTACCACCTTACTGCCAGGCACCGTGATTTTAACGGGCACTCCGCAGGGAGTTGGCTTTGCGCGGCGTCCGCCCCGTTGGCTTCAGCCAGGCGACCGCTGCAACATCACCATCCAACATATCGGGACCCTGAGCAACCCAGTGGCCGAAGAACCGCTCAGCTAACAGGTTTTCCGGAAAGGTTTTTTACCACCTGGAGGCGGTTTTCTTTCTTAACCACTTTCCACAAAATGGCTTTTTCTACCATGCTTCAAGGGGGTACAGGTAGCAGCTCGGCTCGGCTTTTGCCATTTTCCTAACTTCTTTTGTCGTGAGACTTACCACAAACCATTCTTTTGTTCACCCAATTCCCTAATTCCAAGGGACCTTGGCATCATGTTAACATATAGTGAACTTTATGATTTTTTGATTCGGTAGGCGTTAGGTGCCCCCTCTAAGCACCTGCTCTATGGAAGGCGATGGAACTTTTAACAACCCAATATATTGGGGCAGATGCGAAGAGTACCAACACGGTATAAAAATATATCCCCTGAATTGTGCAGAGGTTCCCCAATAATTCCCAGGAATTAGAACTTTCCTATTTCGGCAGCAGACCAAAATTGGCAAAAGTCGAGCGTAAAGGATCTAAGGGGAGGGGGCTATGTAAATGAGTAAATAAGAGATGTGGGAAAATGGTTCAATGAACGCAGTTTCATCATGCCATATCCCTGTACTGTTGGCGGAAGTGTTGCAGTGGCTGGATCCAAAGCCTGGCCAACTGGTGGTGGACGGTACCCTTGGAGGTGGAGGCCATGCCCTGGCGATTGCGCAGCGGCTGGCCCCCACAGGCAAACTCATCGGCATCGATTTGGACCCGGCTGCTTTGGAATCGGCCGCTGCGCGACTAACCGGTCTGCCTGTAGCGCTGGTTCATGGAAATTTCGCCGATCTGCCAGAAATCCTTCGCCAATTCGGTATCCCGGCAGTACATGGCATTTTGCTGGATTTGGGCATGTCTAGCCTACAACTGGCCGATCCGAACCGGGGTTTTAGTTTCACTCAGGATGGGCCGCTGGATATGCGGTTTGACCCAACCCAGGGAGAACCAGCTTGGCGGTTAGTGAACCGACTATCAGCCAAGAATTTAGCAAACTTAATCTGGCGATATGGGCAAGACCGGTATAGCCGACGAATTGCCCAAGCAATTGTTGCCCATCGGCAGCGGGAACCGATCACTACCACTGGCCAATTGGCGGCAATTATCCATGCCTGTGTACCCCGCCGACGGGGAGACCGAATCGACCCAGCCACTCGCACCTTCCAGGCTCTTCGGATTGCCGTCAACGCCGAGCTCGATACTCTACAGAAAGCCTTAAAGCAGTTGCCCGACTGTTTGCTGCCGGGAGGCCGGTTAGCAGTGATTAGTTTTCATTCGCTCGAAGATCGGCTGGTAAAACAAGCCTTTGCTGGCGACAACCGCCTGCAGGTGCTGACTCGTCGGCCGATTCGCCCCACCCAAACCGAAATAGAGCAAAACCCCCGGTGCCGAAGCGCTAAACTCCGGGTCGCCCAACGAGGCCCACAATCACCTCATTAATCTCTCCAGACTCCCTTCCAGGCAATAGTTTTCCCTAAGCCAACCTGATCCTAAGCTCGACTTTGGGCAAATTTCCTAACTTCTTTTCTGCTCAGGAATTACGACGACTCCTTCTTTTGTTCCTACAATTGCCTAACTCTAGCAATTCCAAACAGTTAGGGCTTTCTTCTTTCGACAAAAGGCTAAAAATGTCAAAAGTCGAGCTAATAGGCTATCCTGAAATTGAGAGTTGGGCGGTTTCCAAATGGGTTTTGCCGACAGGCTACTACCCTTCAGACTGCTTAAAAACAGGGATTTTGGGAATTCTGGGGAATTTAGGAAGGAAACCCACTTTCATCATAGAAAAGAAAATGCTTTGGAACCTCTCCATAATTCAAAGGGGATATTTTGATACCATTTTGGCTCGTCCTACCTCTAACACAGCATATAGTTGTATTAGCATTGCAGTTCCCAATAGATAGTAGATATCCAGATAGGACAACCGAACGGGTAGAAAATCCACGTTTCAAGAAGTTCACTATATGTTCAGGATTATGCAGCGGTTCCCTTTGTAGGACATCCTCTAAGGATAAACTATGCCGCCGAACGGAGTACGCTGGAAAAAAACCCAAAAGCAAGAGAAAGCTTTTAATTCTCTAGGGCTCCCAGATTTCCTTGTTTTCTTTTCCTGCCCATTTTTCCCAAAATGATGGATTCCCAGACTCCAGAGGCAGTCCTGATCTGGAACAGTTGAGCTTTCGTTGGGGACTGAGCGGTGTTTATGCCGGTGGGCGACTCCACTGGACTTTTGCCATTTTCTCCTAGCTTTGATCATTCAGTTTTCTCACGGCAATAGTCCTAAGCAGTAAAATCTTTGCTACTTCGGCAGGTATTTCTGTTTTTTTATTGTCAGCCTCCTTTGAAGGTTCTAACCCCCTGAAAATATTGGAGTTAGGGATTTACTTACCAAAACCACAAAACTTAACACGTTGAAACAAAAAAGTTAAAAAATGGCAAAAGTCAAGTTTACTCCCTTCGGCTGAAATGTTCCCGATCGACCAAGGTAAACCAGCACAACCTAGGGCTATTACCGTGCTTAGTGCGAGAAGTTTGGGTGTATCCCCCGGCTCAGGAGGGCCAAAAATGGCTTTCGCAAATCTTCCCCCTGGTGCTACTTCTCACTGCCCCCCCACATTAGGGGGAAAGTATATTGTGCCGGATCAAAAGTAGATTAAAATCCCACTCCATTCGGCTTGGAAAAGGAGATGCCAGTTGTTTTTTTCAAAATCGCCTTGCAGCGTTTTTTAAAATTCGGTAAACCAAACCGTAGAAGGCGGAGAATACACCGAACCTGAGTTAGTCGAGGGGGAAAAAGTACCCTTTTGGGTGGAGGGTTGGCCGTGCCCCCCACAACCGCTCCCTTTTATCTCGACTTTGGGTATTTTGTGCGTGCCGCCGAAAGGAGAAATCTCTAACCCTTTGAAACCATTGGAGTTAGGAAATTAGGTTCCCAACAGAAAGCTGTGCCGGAACTCCTGAAGATACCACCAGTTAGCCCAAGGCAAAAGTCGAATTTTATCGATGGCCTAGAAATAGGAATTCCCCTCTTTGTACCCTCTCCGCCCGAAGCAATGGAGCTTCCGTCTGCCCAGCACTAGATAGGATGAAGGGGAAAAACGCCCGGTTTTACAACTTATCGGGGATTGCCTTCGGCAGTGTTGGGGTTCCTACAGAGAGGACAAGCAATTTTCCCTCGGTGAAATGCTCCCTTTTGCACATACTCGCTTAAAGAGGTGACGATCTTCCGACAAGCCAAATGCTGGCCGATATTCCTTATTTTTTAGGGTTAAGGATGTTTGGTACCTTTTCTCCCAACAACCCCTTCTCACTGCGTGGGGGGTTAAATTTTGGGACTCAGTGATTCATCCGGTGAAAAGGAGGACACCTATGAGCAAACGGAATTTTCCGCAGTACGACGAGCAGTATGAGGATCGCCCCCAAGCAGAGAGCATGGGTGAGACGGAGTCTTCGGACGAATCTAACTCGGCTCCCCAAGAAGAAGTTGTGTCCGATTCGGAGTTCGCAGATTCGGAGTTTGAAGAAGAAAAGGCGGCGTTTTGGACCCGGGAAATTAAAATCGGATTGGCAGTCGTCTTCATGTTGGTCATTGTGTTGGGAGGCCTGCTGATAAAGCGATTTACCAGTCCTGGGGTACCTGAAGAGGCCAAACAGGGCACTGCCAAGGCCGACGCCAACTCCCCAGCCCCCACTTCTTCTAAAAGCTCGGGAACTTCGGCGGTACCCAAACCTACTGTGGTGCAGGGGTCCGGAAGTTCCGGCCGAAAATCTCCTTCCCCTGAGCCAAGCTCAGTAATTCCCTCCAGCTGGACAGGAAGTGCTTCCCAAGAGCCTTCGGGAGAAGCTCAAATCCCGCCAGGAGTTGCCAAAAATACTTCTGCTTTCAGTCCGTCTTCTGCAGTGTTACCTTCCAGCCAGGGATCCGAATCCCCAGAAAAGACGCCAAACCGGGGATCGAGATGGGGGCTCACCGAGACGGCTCCTCCTAGTGGGAGTAATCCCCCCACCTCATTTGCTCCAATGATCTCGCCCCCTGGAGAATCGCACTTATCTGGGAGCAATCCTCTCAGATCAAGCAACTCCTCTTCTCCAGCCAGCTTGGCTTCGAAGGACTCTAATCAACCGCTCTCAGGAAATGTTTCGGGGAGTCCCCTGCTTCTTACTCCTGCTATGACAAAGAGTGGTCTTCAAGAGGGGGCTTCTGAAGGGAATCGTTCACTCGGGGAAAGAGTGTCTTCTGCACCGGAGACTTCTTTTTCTCCCTATACCCCCCCCGCTTTAGGCCCTGGAATTACTCCAACCGGGTCCGTCCAACCGACCACCAGTCCGTACCAACAGGGTTCTGGAGCGGGAACACCGCCGGGGGGCGGTGGTATGCCGGTTGCCGGAAGAATGGCTTCTGGGAGTGCTTCGGCAGGACAGGAGCCAGTTTCAGGAGCTTCACCCACTCTTTCTCAGCCCATTGGTTCCCCACAACCTCGTTTTTATCAGGTCCAAGCCGGCGATTCCTACTGGACGATTTCAGAACGATTTTACGGTACGGGGACGTATTATCAGGCATTGGCCGAGTATAATCGAAGCCGGATTTCTCGTCCCGAACAACTCCAAGCTGGCGATCAACTGATGATCCCTCCGCCAGAAGAGCTTCGGCGGCTATACCCACTGCTGTGTCCTGCTCCAGTAACCACAGAGCGATTAGGAGCAAGTGCAGGAGGGCCTAGTGCTTTGATGCCTGGAGGGGGACCGCCACCTGTAGCGCCGTCTAGTGGTGCCGGGGCGGCTTCGCTCCAAGCAGCCACTCCACCTGCTAGCTCTTTCCCTGCAAGCACGCCCCGGGTCTATATCGTGCAGGAGGGCGATACCATTTACGAAATTGCCCGATTTCTATTGGGTAAACCGAGCCGATGGGTAGAAATCTATCAACTGAACAAACAGGTTATCGGGGAGGATATTGAACATCTGCGCCCTGGTACCCGGTTGGTCATCCCCCCTGTCGAACCTGCCGGTTCTCCGAATCCTGTATCAATCGGCCCCAGCCGAGTGTTCCCAAGATAAATCAAACTCCTCTCCATAGAAAAATCTGGTAACAATTCAGGCAAATGGTGCGCTACTCTGGAACCTCTACGAAATTCTGAACATATAGTGAGCAATATGAACATTTGATTCGATAGGTATGAGGCCGCTCCATCCAAACACCGTAGGATATGTAAGCTACTAGCAGGGGTACTCACCTACAGATTGGGTCTGAGGAAATGGAGACCAAAATGGTATGAAAATATATCTATTGAATTATACGAATGTTTCCTATTCTGCCTCTCTGTCCTACCAAGCCCATG
The DNA here is from genome assembly GCA_025062105.1 of Thermoguttaceae bacterium. Taxonomy (GTDB): domain Bacteria; phylum Planctomycetota; class Planctomycetia; order Pirellulales; family Thermoguttaceae; genus JANXAQ01. Next base: position 11,829 of record JANXAQ010000206.1, on the reverse strand, counting down.
AAGGATGAAGAACAGAGGAAAACAAAGAGGCCTTTTTGTCCCGTCATCCGCCTTGCGGCAAGGGCTATCCTCTTCCGCCGGCGAGCCGAAGGGAATGTCCGGCAGTTGGCTGCAATGTTCCAAAGGAACCTCTGCATAATTCAAGGAGGATATTTTTATATCATTTTGCCTGTCCTTCCTCTAACACCACATATAGAGCTCGAGCATTGCTAGCACCCAATAGACCCAATAGATAGTAGGAGTTCGGATAGAAGAACGGAATGGCTATAGAATCAAAAGTCCATAAAGTTCACTACATGTTCAGATTTTGCAGAGGTTCCCAAAATAGAGAAGTAGTGCAAATTGTAACAATCCATCCCATGCAGAAGCTGTTGTCTCAGTCCAGCGAAAGTAGAGACCCAATTTTGCAAAAACACTGCAAAAACCTGGATTCCCAATGACGCGGCAATGTCAATGGGAAGGGATCGTCCGGACAAAAGAAAGATAAAGGGACCTTGGCATCATCCTGAACATATAGTGAACTTTCCGAGCTTTTGCTCTGGTAGGCGTTAGCCACCCCACCCAAACAGCTACTCTAGGTAGGGTGTTAGGAGTGCTAGGGACCAATATATTGCCTCAGACACAAAGGAAACCAAAATAGTATAAAAATATTTCCCTTGCATTCTGCAGGGGTTCCAGAAACTCTTCTGCTGCTGGGATGAAATGTACGAAAAAATATAGGAGGGGCGGTTACCGCACATGCAAAAAGGCCATCATATCGGCCGACCGAAGGGCCTTTGGGAGTTGGGCCACAATCTGATTGAGTTCCTCTCGACCCAAGTTCAACTGAGCGAAGATTTCCGGCGGAGGCACGGTAACGTTAACTACGCCTAAGGAAGTAACGTCTTGCCGATGGCAGAGGAAGTTGCCTACGGCTACTGCTCCAACTAAGAGTCGATAGGGCCCTGGGGAGAGTTGGGGCTGATGATGGAAGCCGATCGCAGCGGCCAGATGCTCTGGCAGATTCCATTGCCGAGCCACGGTTTGGCCCAACTGCGCATGGGTAAAGCCGAGCAATTCCATTTCCACTTGGCAAGGGGACAGATCCGGGCGGAGAGCATCAATGAGTTGGCAGAAACTGGCATGGGCATATTGGTCTAAAAGGATCCACCCTAGGTCATGGAGCAGCCCCGCCAGATAAGCCTCATGGGGGGGCACTCCTCCGCTGGTGTGGGCCACCATCCGGGCAATTATGCCGGTGGCTACCAGATGCTGCCATAACCCCCTTCTAGAGTAATATTTATACCCCTCACTAGTGCGAAACAAAGTGGCCACATGCGACGTAATGGCCAAGTTCCGAATCTCTCGAAACCCTAAAATCGCTATCGCCTGCTGCAGATCCGAGACCTTCTCTTCTAAGCCGTAATAGGGGGAGTTGACGGTTCGCATCACACGCATAGCCAGGGCCGGGTCGCTGCGCACAGCGGCACTAAGTTCCTCTGCTCCGGTGTTGGGATCATCCACTAAAGAAAGGATTCGATAGACCACCTCAGGGAGGGAAGATATCTCCCCAATTCGGGCAGCTAACCGAGCTAAAGCTGGATGGCTCTCCACTGGAGACAGTTCCACCCGTTCCACTCCCTGTGCCATACCCGGCTCCTTCTTTCCCCTCCAAATGGCCCGCAATTCTCATTTTAAGTTTAGCTTATCGTTGCCGTCTTTAGCCCAGCAAATCACTCCGCTTTCCGGCTCTCCGAGGAAAATATTAGGAACCTTTGCCGAATCCTACCCATGTAGTGAACAATATGAACTTTTGGAGCAATATGCACTTTCGAGTCAACAGCCATTGGCCCTTCTATCTAAACACCCCTTCGGAACCTCTGCAAAATTCAAAAGGAATATTTTTATACCATTGGAGCTTGTCTTCCCTTTAACACAACATATAGGGGCTAGCATTGCTAACATCCAATAGATAGTAGGTCCCCAGGCAGGACAACCGAACGGCTAGAGAATCAAAAGTTCATAAAGTTCTCATATGTTCAGAATTCTGCAGAGGTTCCTATAATATGTAAGCTGCTAGCGGTTCCTAGAAAAGACTCCGTGATGTGGGGCACGAAAAATACCTTTGCATTATGCAAAGTTTCATACACCTGACTATTACCATTAACTTATATTTTGTCCTCATAAGTGATGGCGCCCCCTTGTTCAGCCATTTTTCTAGGTCCACTATTTCCAACCAGTTAGAGCTTTCCCCTTGGGGCAGGAGGCCAAAAATTGCAAAACTGCAGGCCAATCCAAACTCATTCAGAAATATTGCAATCCTGCTCCGCTTTATTTCCAATTAAATGAGGAGTTATTGGTCCTCCCGGCCCCCACAATGAGCCAATTAGGTATCCTACGATTCATATGGCTGGGGCATAGGGAAGTCAATTTCTGGAAGGTGGTTTTTGATGAACTGGTTCTCGCCTCTGGGAAGCCAATAGGGGGTGGCCATTCGCTTGAACTCCGATCAGTCGGAACCTCTGGTTTTGGGGAACTAGGCGAATGGTTGCTCCTTGGCTGAGATGGTTTTTAATGGTTTGGGCTACAAAATTCGGACAAGCTTGGAAGGAGGTTTAGGAGTCCAAGGATGCCGCCTTTAGTCTGTCGGCTGTTAATCGATCCGCCGGCCCCCGGTGCTTGGAATATGGCCGTGGATGAAACACTGCTGAATTGGGCTCAGCAGACTGGTGGCGTCGCTTTCCGAGTCTATCAATGGGCAGAACCGACGTTAACGATCGGTTATTTCCAGCGGTGGCTGGATCGATGGCAACATCCGGCGAGTTTGGCATGCCCGGTGGTGCGTCGGGCCACCGGTGGAGGTGCGATTGTCCATGACCGAGAACTGACCTATTGTATAGTTCTTCCTCCTCACTTAATTCCCAAAGAAGGATCATTATCGTTGTATAAGATTATTCATGAAAGCCTGACAGAGGTATTTCACAGTTTGGGAGTACTGGCCCGATTGTGGGCATGTGGGTGCCAAGCCTCTGGACCTCGGCAGGAGCCCTTCCTATGTTTTCAGCGGCGGAGCCGTTGGGATGTGGTGGCCGCTGGGTGCGACGGCACAGAGGTGAAACTGCTCGGCAGCGCCCAGCGCCGAACCCCCACTGGCTTGTTGCAGCATGGAAGTATCCTCTTGGCCCAATCTCATTCAGCTCCGGAATTACCCGGCCTTCAGGAACTCCTAGGCCGATGGGTCTCCCCGGAAGAACTATCTGAAATTTGGCTTCTCCGATTAGAAGAAAAGCTCGGCTGGCATTGGAAAACCGACAGTTTAACCCCTCAGGAACTGGAAAAAGTAAAACTGCTGGTTCAAACCAAATACGGAGCGCAATCTTGGACTGAACGTCGCTAAAAGTTGTATTTCCCCGGCTAGAGGACAGAGGGGTTTTTTGGTAAGAGGTAGCAACTTCTTTTAAATCCCCCCATTTGGTCAGTTTGTTTTCCACGAAAATGGTATCCTCAATCTTTTAAAAAACGTGACAATAGAATAAAGAATAATAAAAGAGAGTAGAGAGAGCTGCAGAAGCAGTCCCACCTGGAGTCGCCTAATTGAAGTTGGAGTTCTGCCAGTTCCTTTTTAATAAGGGTTAACTTGGTCTGGGACCGGCTTGGCTTTAGCGGATGCAAGCCAGCCCTTTCAGATGCCTAGCAGCCTAACCTGCTCGAAGGCCATAGGTTAGATGCCCCATTTTGGTAACGTCTTCCGCCAGGGCCTAAAAGTCGGAAATGGTCTTCCCGAAGTGGGTCATCTAGTTCGGCTGCCTCAATAAGCCTGCCACTAAAAAACCTACTGCAATTAAAGGAAGAAATTTTGAAAAAACGTCAAGGTTCGGAGGGGTTCTATCCATCTGAATGGATGGGTATGACAGTGGACGAATTAGCTCACTACGATTATCACCTGCCTAAGCGGCTGATTGCTCAGGCGCCGCTCCCGAACCGGGCCGATGCCCGTATGATGGTGCTGCGCCGGGCCGATCAGACGTTGGAACATTGGCATGTGCGGGATTTACCCGAACTGCTTCGGCCGGGCGATTGTCTGGTGCTGAACGATAGCAAGGTGATACCCGCTCGGCTGGTGGGGTACCGGGAATCAACCGGCGGCCGATGGGAGGGACTGTTTTTGGAGGCTTGGCCCAACGGGTTCTGGAAAATCCTAGCCCGCTGCCGAGGAAAACCCAAACCAGATGAACCCATTGTGCTGATCAATCGGTTTGGGAAAGAAGATATTCGCCTTTTTATAGGGACGAAATTGCCCGAAGAGGGGGTATGGATTGTTCGCCCAGAAACTTCGGAGGACCCCTTCGTCCTGCTGGAGCGGGTTGGTCGGGTCCCGTTGCCTCCCTACATCCGCCGAGGGGAAATGCGAGAGGCGGATCGGACGTGGTATCAGACCGTGTATGCGTCGGTGCCTGGCTCGATTGCGGCTCCGACGGCGGGATTGCATTTTACCCCAGCACTGCTGGACCGGCTGAAAAAGGCAGGGATAGAAATCTGTCGAATTACATTACATGTAGGGGTAGGCACTTTTCGCCCTATTAAAACTACTACCCTGAGCGAGCATAAAATGCATAGCGAATGGGGTCAGATTACTCCTGAGACGGTCGCCCGCCTAGTGGAAGCCAGGCAAAAAGGAGGCCGGATTGTGGCCGTGGGCACCACCTGCGTTCGGCTTCTGGAGACCGCGGCTGCCGACGGGCAATTGAAACCATTCTCCGGATATACAGAACTTTTCATCCGACCCCCCTATCAGTTCCGGGCAGTCGATGCCCTGTTAACCAACTTCCATTTGCCTCGTACCACGTTGCTGGTGTTAGTCCGGACTTTCGGCGGCGACGAACTGGTACGCCGAGCCTACGAAGAAGCCATCCGCCTAGAATACCGATTCTATAGCTACGGTGATTGCATGCTGATTTTGTAACTGCTCGGGCAGCGCCTTCTTGCCAGTTCCGCGCTTCCGAACCCGACGAGTGGTTTTTGGTCTGAAAGCTTGTGGCTTTGTTAAAATGTTGTCTGCACCTGGAGAAGTTTTGCCTATGCTCGTCGGTTTTGGTACAGTTTTGGTAGGATCAGGACTCCGACCGGCACCGGTTTCAACAGAGCCGGAGGTAGTCTGAAAAGGCAGTAGTCAATTTTCCTTTGCCAACGGCCGGTAAAGGCTCTGGGTAGCCAAAGTACCCAAATCCTGGGCTATAGCTCCTCCTGGTGGGGGAAACCGCTTGGCAGCCGAGTGAGCCAATATCTCTTTTCAGACAGCATCTGACAGACTCCATAGCTCTTTCCCCCGGCCTCGACTTCGCTCGACTTTTGCCATCTTAGGCCTTTTCCCGGAGGGGGAAAACTCTAATGCCTTGTCACTGTTGGACTTAGGACATTGGGTGGGCAAAAGGAAGTCTCGTCCTAACTACTGGAAACAAAAAGACTTAGGGAAAATGGCAAAAGTCGAGTTTTCAAGAAACCTCTCAAAGGGTATGTTTTTCTCATTTTAGTTACCCTCCCTTCGGACCTACTATGGTAGGATTGCTAGCACTGCTATCGGCCTATGTGGACAGGACGGCCTAGTGCTTACCGAATCGAAAGTTCATATACTCCCCTATATGTTCGGGGTTTTTCAGAGGTTCCTTAATCCCCTTCGACCGTCTTTTGGGGTCTGGAATCTGGGGGTGCGGCTGAAAATCTGTGGGTTAATTAGGCAAGATAGACAATATAGGGAAACAAGCCTCACCCCCCCCCAGAAACCCAACTTTGCACAGAACCTATCCATTTTACTTCCCCTACACTCCTTCCAGAGACTCATACCCCCTGGAATCTGGAATTCGGAGCTTTTTGCTTCTGGAAATGCCTGTGGGAGGGCCGGTTCGATAGGCCTGACGATTATCTATGTTCCCCAAATCCCCTAAACTGACCCCAAAAAATCAGCCGGACCCGAATCTGGTCCCTTGTGTCTTGAGTCGCTTTCGGCCGAGGCTGAATCCCCGAGCACTACCAAGCTTCTCCCCAATCCCCCAACTGGCTACAAAAAAGCAACCCAAGTGAAGGTCCCATTGGGGATGGTGGGAAAAATGCTATATTAAATGGACACGGAAATTGCTTTAGGCCCTGGTCCGCTATTGGGTGAGGTTGGCAAGGATTTGGGCAATGACGAATTTTTTGCGGAGTTTAAATATATTGTTGGCCAATTTGATCGGATTGGGGGTATTGACCCTCCTGGCGGCGGGGGGATATTTGGCCTATCAAACATTCACCGGCGATAAGCGGACACTTCAGGAAGTTCAGGAAAGGCTCCAAGCATCCCAAGCGGAGATCAATCGGCTCACCAGCCAACTGGCCCAACGCGAGCAACAAATCCAAACCCTTCAAACAGAGTTGGCGGAAAAGCAAAAGCAGATTGAGCAGCTTCGGACAGCGGTTCGGCTACTGAAGGTGCAACATCGACTTGCGCATTTGGAAGTATTATCACAAGAAATTTCCCCCCAAACAGGGCAGTTACAAACCCGTCTTCGGTTTATCGAGGTGGATGATGCCGGCAAACCGATCGACAAACCCAAGGAGTTTACCATTGAAGGGGATGTGGTGCATGTAGGAGCCTTAGTGATTAAGTTTGCGGATGAATACGTAGAAGGTGGTGAAAATTTTCGAGGAGCTGCCATTTGCCTGTTTCACCGACTTTATGGGGATAAACAGCCACCAGAAAAGGGATTTCCTCTGGATCCCGTCGGTTCCCGGCCAGCAATTTATCAGACCGGCCAACAAATGAGCGATTGGGAGCGGCAGTTATGGAAAAACTTCTGGGAGTATTCCAATGACCCCGACAAAGCTCGACAACTAGGCATTCGGGCTGCTCATGGAGATGCTGTCTATCAGCAACTGCGACCTGGCAAACGTTATAAAGTACTGCTGCGAAGCACTGGGGAATTCACTATCCAACCCCTAGAGGAAGAACTTGGGACCACTAAAGCAACTACAAGTACCTAGACCGTCTCCCATCTCCGTCAGAAAGGTATGGAACCTCTGAATAATTCGAGAGAGATTTATTCGTTTGCTTCCCTGCGGAACTGACCCAAGGTATTGGGTTGCTAGCACCGTTAGCACCCTACCGATAGTAGGTAGTTAGATAGGGGCCAATAAAGCTTACCGAATCAAAAGTTCATATAGTTCACTATATGTTCCGGATTATGCAGAGGTTCCGAGAACTTTGGTCTTTTCCTTTTGTCTATTATATTTTTGGCGATGGATACCTAGGTATCGTTAGTGAACAAAAGTGGCACTTCAGACGGGTGGAATAACAGCCTCGGAAGCCACTATTTGGAGAAAATGGTACTTTAGGAAAAGAAAGCTTGGTAATCTGGAAAACTTAGAAAATTTTGAAAGTTTTCCTATTCGACTTTCGCCATTTTCGACCTCCTCTGCAAGAGCAAGGTTCTAACCTTATGTAAAAATTGGAGTTAGGAAACGGGGTGAACAAAAGAGGGGTTAATCTTAACTCCCGGAGTCAAACCAAGTGATGAAAAACGGCAAAAGTCGAGCTTAGAGGCTGTGCTGAAATAGGATTTTCGCATTTCCGGGAGATTTTCTGGCAGACCAGTGCCTCCCGCAAAAACTCGGTAAAATTAGCTGGTTTGGGAATGTTGAAGCCTCTTGGCAAAGCTCTGCTTACACCAGTAAAAATCTTTTTGGAGACTGCATCCAGTGTTTGATAACCAATTAATGGCCTTATCCAACCGGGAAAACCCGCTTCTGACGGGCAGGCTTTGATTGGGAATGCAAACCTCCATAATTTAGAAAAATGGTCAAAATAGAAAACATACAAAAAACAAATAAACTCAAAAATTTAGGAAGGCCTCATGAGCTGGCTCGAAGGATTTGAAAAAATCGTCCGACAGGATGAACCGCTGGCTATGCACACCTGGTTTCAACTGGGGGGACCGGCCGAGTTTTTCGCCGAACCCCGTTCGATGGAGGAATTGGCTGCCTTGGTGCAACGTTGCCGGGAGCAAGAAATTCCGCTTCGGATTTTAGGGCGGGGATCGAACATCCTGATCCGGGACGAAGGCGTTCGGGGAGTGGTGGTCCAACTGACGGCCAACGTGTTTCGGCAGATTCATGTCCAGGCAGAGCAAATCATTGCCGGGGGGGCTGCCCGTCTGGGACGAGTCGTTACCACCGCAGTGCACGAGGGCTTAGCTGGCTTGGAACCCTTCGTGGCAATTCCTGGTTCCGTAGCCGGCGCAGTACGCACCAATGCCGGCGGAGTAGGAACGGACATCGGCCAATGGATCATCTCGGCGAAGGTGATGACGGAGACCGGCCAAATTGTGGAGCGAAGCCGAGAAGAACTGGGCTTAGGCTATCGCCAATGCCGCCTAGACGATCCGATCATCCTGGAAGTCTGTTTCCAACTGGAGCCGGACGATCCCAGACAACTAGCCCAACGATTGCAAAAACTCTGGATTCTTAAGAAGGCCAAGCAGCCTATGGGGCATCAGGCCGCCGGCTATATCTTCAAAGATCCGCCAGGTCTCAGCGCCGGAGAACTCATCGAACAAGCAGGCCTAAAAGGCACTCGGATCGGCGGTGCTGTGGTTTGCGACCGAAACGCCAATTTCATCATTGCCGAGCCAGAATGCACCGCCCAAGATATCCTCCGCTTAATCGACCTACTGCGTCAACAGGTGCGGGACCGACTGGGTGTAGAACTAGAATTAGGATTGGAAATTTGGTAACAGCATTTATATACAACAATGCTCACCACCCTTTTGGCCGATCCCTGCAAAGCTTGTGTTTTGCTATTTTTCCCTAACTTATTTTGTCTGCAGAAGTTACGACGGCATCTTTTCGGAGTACCTAATTTCCTAACTCCAATCATTCCAATAATTCCAACGTGTTAGAAACTCTGCTGAAAAGCATTTTCTATAAGGAAAGTGCTAAAGGAACCTCCGTAAAGTCCTGAACATCCAGTGAACTTTGTGAACCTTTGGCTTTTTAGCTGTTCCGTTGTTCTACCTGGACATCTACTATCTATTGGATGCTAGCTATCCTAGGCGCCCCTATATGTTTGTGTTAGAGGCAGGACCACCAAAATAGTATAAAAATATCCCCTTTGAATTATGCAGAGGTTCCTAAACTCGACTTTTGCCAAATTTTGGCTTCGCCCTGGCAGAGGCCTGTTCTAACTCTTTGTAACTGTTGGAGTTAGGAAATTAGGTGAACAAAGGAGAGTTTCGTCGTAACTGCTGGCACTAAAATCAGTTAGGGAAAATGGCAAAAGTCGAGCAAAAATCTCTATTTTTAAGCAAGGTTAGGGAGAGGCCCTGTCCAACAAACCCCATTGGAAACTGCCCCAATTCCAATTTCAGGATAGCCTCTCTTAACTGGAGTTTCGCCGCTTTTGCAACCTCTTTTATTTTTTATTTCAAGGAGTTAGAGTTTGGGGATTCTTTGTTAAGCAAATTTCCACCTCTAATATTGTCAAAAGATTAGTATATTCACAAGGCGTGCACTCTGGAAATCGGCAAAAAACGGAGCTTGGAGCTTTCCTCTTTCGACATAGGCCCAAAAATGGTAAAAGTTGAATAGGGGCGTTTGCTAATCGAAGAACTTCGAGCAGGTCCGGTTTTGCTCCAGGGACGGGCAGGCAGAGGTTATCCAATGAGTAGCAGTAGAAAAAAAGGGAATTCCTCCTGGCCGCAGTGGATGCAAGCATTGCTGGGGTATCTGGGGGGAGCGGGCCGGTGGGTGGTAGGGTTGATAGTTTTAGCTGGAGCTTTTGCTGGGGTGGTCTGGTTAGGCTGGCAGGGGGTGCGTGAAAGGGTTCTATTCTCAGAAGCATATCTCATTCAGAAGGAACATTTGATTCTTATACCAGACCAGCCGGAGTGGATCCGCTCCGATGTGGTGGGGGAAACATTCCGGGTGGCCTCCCGAGACGGCCCTTTGTATTTATGGCAGGAGAACCTTTGTGAACAACTAGCCGAAGCCTTCCGGCAGCATCCGTGGGTGGCGAAAGTCGAACAAGTACGAAAAAGTTACCCGGCCCGGATCGAAATTCACCTTCGGTGGCGTCGGCCCGTCTGCATGGTAGTCTGGCAAGGCCGCCGATTGCCCGTAGATGAGGAAGCTATTGTTTTACCTGAAATGCACTTAGCGGCTCCGGAACTGGCCAGGTATCCCCATCTTTTGGGCCTATTCACTTCTCCGCCCAAAGTGCCCGGCGTTCGCTGGCAAGATATTCATATCTTGGAGGGCGTCCAAATTGCCGTTGCTCTCTTGCCGGTATGGGAAAAATGGCGCCTGGCCGCCATCCAGGCGGTGCCTGCCGCCACCGGCTCCGCCGGACAGACTCTCTATGAATTGACCACCCAAGGCGGAAGGCGCATTATTTGGGGCCTAGGGCCTGCCAACCCCCACCCGGCCGAACCGCCCCTGCCCGATAAAATGGCCCGTTTGCATCGGTATGTTCAGCAATACGGTTCCCTGGACCCTGTTCAAGATCCCCAAACGCTCGATCTGCGCCTGCTGCCCGCTCCGCCAAGAGAATAACTGCCTCTCACAAAACCGCCCTTCCTACAGCTTTCACCCGTTTGAATTTGGGGCTTCGTTTTGGTAGAGACTGTAGGCTCGACTTTTGCTATTTTTCGTAGGCCAGGAGCTTCTAGACGATCTGGAGCGGTTCGATCCAAAGAATATGCTTGCCGTCGCTAAGCCGAGCCCGGCCTTCTGAAAACGCCCAAGCCAAGCCGTCGCCGACGAGCCAATGGGTTTGGACTTCAGCCCCGGCCTGAAAGCCTCTCAGCGTATCTCGCACCCGCATGGCGAGTTGCTGGCCGGGAATAACCCAAACGTGCCGCCGCTCCGCGGAGCCGGAGAGCTGCTTCTAAGCGGGAGGTTTACCGTCTTTCTTAGCTGATTTAGCCACCAAGAGGTACGGAGGTCCACCTTTTTATGGATGCAATTTCCTACCTCCAATAATTCCCTCCAATAATTCCAAGGAGTTTAGAACTTTCCCCTTTCGGGGGGACCAAAATGGCAAAATGGAAATTAAGAAAAATTTCCGAATTTTTTTCCCATGGTTGACAACACCCAGGGGGGAGGGATTATACTACCCGCACGTAGGGAGGTGTTTTTAGTCCTCTTGGGCCTTACCGACGGCTGCTCCCCCAGCTTTTAAAGCCGAAGTGAGGTAAAACTCGAAATTAGGCAAAGCTTCGTTAACCCCCTCGTTCCTAGGTTTTTCATGCTAGCAGGGACCGCTGATGCGCCGGGAAAAAGTTCAGGGAAAGAAAGTGGGAGGGGAAACTGGGAATATGGAGGCCCAAAATCACAGGGGACCGTTTCTTTCTATAGAGGAGTTAGTAAAGAAGGCCCAGCTCTTCGCTCGACTTTTGCCATTTTCCTAACTGCTTTGGCCTTCAATAGTTAGGGCAAAACCATCCTATGCCCATAATTTCCTAACTCCAATGGTTAGAAGGAGTTAAGCATTTCTCCTGGAGGGAGAAGCCCCAAATGGCTCTTGGCGTGTATAGCGAGTGGGGGATCTTTGCGTTGTCCGAGGGTTTTCTGCCGGTCCAGTCCATCTGAAAAGCTCGAAGGATTTTTAGGAATTTTGGAGCCTCCAGGCATAGTTCATGCTTACCTAAGGGGGAATCCTTTTCGGAATAGCCTTTTTAGTAACTCGACTTTTGCCATTTTAGGCCTTCTCCCGGAAGGGGAAAACTCTAAGTCCTTGTAACTATTGGAGTTAGGAAATTGGGTGAACAAAAGGAAGTCTCGTCGTAACTACTGGAAACAAAGGGACTTAGGAAAAATGGC
>JANXAQ010000184.1 GCA_025062105.1 Thermoguttaceae bacterium | reverse complement strand
CGGAGTTTTCAAGTTGAAGAGTGCCGGCTTTAATGCGGGTAAATCCGGTGAAGCTACCACTACCTGCCAGAATCAGGGTGCCGCCGCCCACTTTAACCAGATTGTCCGGCCCACCAGTTTGACCGACCGACCCGTTAATCCGTAATGTGCTTCCGGCATCCACGCCTACGACATGGTCGCCGTCGCCATTGTGTAACACCAAGGTTCCGCCCCAGATGTTCGAGCCGCTGACACTACGGAACGAGGGGCTATCCGTAGTGGCTACGCCGGAAAGATAGATCGTTCGTCCGCTTGGAATATCTAACCCGCCAACCAGTTCCACCACTGCGGCGGCATTCGTTACATGGAAATAGCCATTGCCGCCAGACGCCATTACCGCATTAGCATTGGTCAGGCGCACCACGCCTGCGGTTACATCCATCCAGCGGTTATAACCGGTATTGTTGCCAGAGAGGATGAGGGTCCCCGGTCCGAGTTTTTTCAGATACGGATTACTGCCGACACCAGCTGACAAAAGGTTGGAAGAGATTTCTACCGTCAGGCCGCTGCCAACGGTGATGTTTTGATCGGCGCCGAAGCTGAGCGTGCCGCCTTGGAGGGTGTAGGAATTGTTAAAGGTCAAGTTATTGATTTGGGCGCCGGTAGGTAGGGTGATGACCGAACCGGTTCCGGGGATCGTAGCTGGAAAGATAGCGTCGTCCGAGAGGGTGGGGAGCTGAGCCGGGCTCCAATTATTGGCGTCGTTCCATTGGGCGCTTGAGGCGCCGGTCCAGTTCAATACAACGGCCTGGGCAGGCATGCTCATAAGACATGCGATCAGAGCGGCCGCCAGCAGGAGTGGTTTGCAAAGTTTTCCGTCCTTTCGGCAAACAAATCCGGACGCGGCGAACATGGCATGGACCTCCCTGGAGGAATATTTTACATGTTTACCAACCTAAATTTCCAACTTTGGCTTCCCAAAGGGTGCGGCTGATTTTTTGTGGTCAGGCTAGAAGAGTTGGGGAACATAGATAATCGCCTGGGCCATCGAACCGGCTCTTCCACTGGCATGTTCAAAAGCAAAAAGCTCCGGATTCCCGATTCCAGGGGCTATGAGTCTCTGGAAGGAGTTTAGGTGTCTATTGGAACTAAAAAGGGTAGGTTTTGTGCAAAGTTGGCTTTCTGGGGTTAGGGTTGTTTTGCCTATATTGTCTATCTTGCCCAATTCCCCCACAGAATTTCAGCCGCACCCTTCCCAAATGCTACTTTTTTGATTATCCCCAACTTGGGAAGTATTGTCAAACTTTTTGTCAAATTAAAATTGCAAAAGTAGCCGCCTCACAATGTGTATTCTTTCCCCCCAAAAATGGGGTCCGTTTCCCTTGGTGGGATCTTGGGGCCCCGGTTAACAAGCCGAAGCATCCAACCCTAAAGCTTTTGGCGTTAGGTCGATGGATTGGGTAGTTGGAGGATCTTGGCGGGTTAGTTGTTCCCAGAGGTCGTACAGCGCAAAGAGCATCTCCCGCAGATCACCATGCTGTGCTTGGAAGGCGGCGGCTACTTGTTCAGGGCTAATAAGGCTGGGGGAGTCTCGCAGAAGCCAATGGACAATTTTCTGCGCCAGTTGCACATCGGGCCGAAGCCGCATCAATGTCGGGAAGCCCAGCGAGCGATGGGCGGTAACCACAAGCCCCCATTGGGCCTGTCGGCACAGACGTCGGAGGCGGAAGCGATGCCAGCGGCTAAGTTGCTCATAACCGTCGATGAGCACGACCAAGGTTTGATTTTCTGGTGCAGGGCTGGGCAGGGGGTTGGGCAATTGCCGGGCGCCTTCGTGCAAGGTATAAAGCAGCGTCGGCCGACCGGCATGTTCGATGGCAGGCAGCAGGTGGGCCAACAGGGCGGATTTGCCACTGCCATGGGGGCCCAGGATTTGGCCCTGCCAGCCATGGTCCCGGAGCCGTTGGAGCAAAAGCTCCACTGAGCAGCCTTCCGGAAAAAAGAACGGGATGGCTCCCGGCCGGACATACCGAGAACTGAAAGGATTGCTCTGGCCAGAAAATCCGCAGCTCACTTGGACACTCCTTTGGGAGTCCAGACCGAACCAAGACGAAATCGAAGTTCTTCCATGTATTGTTTGCCGCCGGCCAAAAATAGCCGGACACGCACCGCCCAGACAATCTTGACGATCACCCCTTGATAGCTGAGAGGACTTCGGGGCAGCTGAGTAGAAAAAGAGCTAATCCACCGGCCTGCCGTATAGGTGAGCTGATCCAGGCTGTCCCTTCGGAAAAAATGCACGCCCAAATCTTCTTCGCCCTTTCCTTCGGTGTACCAGAGGATGGAGAGTTCGACGGCTTTAAGGTCTTCGGGCACGATGCCCTCCAGCCAATACTGACCGCTCAAGGTGCTGGCAGGAACAAAGGCCCGGCCCTCGGCGTCTAAGCGAATGGTTATGTGGGGCTGCTGGAGCGGCACGACATAGACTCCTCCCCATGGGCAGGGAGAATCACCAAGGGAAAACGACGTTGGAAGGGAGGCCAGCCGTGGGCTTGGGCATGAACCAAAATCGTCCACTGCACTTTGTTATGGGGGGAGTGGAAGGAATGCATGGCCGACGGCGGCACCACCAACGGACAACGTATTTGAAATCCTTCCGAAGCAGCAATCCGAAAATCCTCCTGCCGAAACAACCGATCCTCATACACTCGGACTGTCTCCTGCCGGGTGGCGGTACCTTGGCGATAGATGGCCTCTTCCTCGCAAACCAAAAGGATTTCCAAAAACTCCATCTTCAGCCGTCCTCCTTGGGACAAAAACACCTCATACCTACCGCCTGCTTGCAGAGGGTGGTGGGAGACTTCGACAATGGTCGGCCCAATGATGGCTGCCCAGACCAATTCTCGGAAAAACCAATAAATGCTTCCGCCGCCTACCAAAGCAAAAGGCAGTAAAAAGGCTGTTCCAAGCCAATCAGGCTCTCCTTGGACGTGTTGGCTCACCAGCAGGATAACAAAAATCAGCACCACCCCATTCCACAGCACACATACTACAAAGGAGACGGCCAGCGTCCAACCCCGCTCGGAAAGCATCGGCAATCGATAGGCCAAGGTGGTTCCCGGGCTTTCGTTCGGCTCCGGCACTAAAGGGATCCCAGGCCACTGAGGGCTTGGAACAGGGGAACCTTCGGAACGGGAAAACGCCTGGGCCTGTTGAGTCCACAGGGCGCGGCGTTCGGCCGAAGTACGCCATCGGATCAGCCCATGCAACAACCCAACCCCTCCGACCACTATCAAAGCCGCTGGGACGACCAAAAATAACCAATATCCCCAATGGTACCCCCGGACCAGCACCACTATCTCAGGATTAGCCGGGTCGTACCAACAAGAGTATTTTTGCCCCGGTACAAAAGGCTGGCTCCAAGCCTCGGCCTGCTTAGGGTCTTCCGTGTAGCGACTGCGGGGTTCGTGAGCGGTAGTTACCCTGGTTTCGCCGGCCACTTCGTAGCGAATCCGAATGGTAGGTCGATACAACATTACGCCGTTTTTTTCGATTTTGGCGACGCTGCTGTCCAGCACGGTACAATCCGTCTGGATAAAATCCCGATTTTGTCGCCAATCCGGAATGACCACACTGACCAAAATCAGTGCAAAAGCCAGGCATCCTAAAAAAAAGACCGCCCCATGGAAACAAAGTTCCCCTAGCATCCCCAAGACCGGGGACCCCGTGCGACGATGCCCTCGTTTTTTTTCGTAGAACCGAAACCACCGAGCCAACCCACATCTCCTCTGGCCAGAGGAACCCCTGACAACCCTTCGGGCCGCTGGGCTTTCTGCAGTAGGTCTGACCGAGGCCCTAACCCACCAGAACCCCAAAAACAGTGGTGGTTCCCGGTTTTTAGCTCCCTGAATTAAGCCAGCCAGCAGCCAACAGCCTGCCACCGAGGGCAAGGGGATCGGTCTTCCTTTTCTCGCCACAAACCCTATTGTAGGTTCTGGGGCGGTTGGTTCCAACAGTGGGGAGCCCAGGCAGGGAAAAGGCTGTGCTGAAAGCATTTGCTATGATGAAAGACGAACTTCTCTTCTCCTCTAATCTCCTCTCACTTTAAGGAGTGGCCAGCAGAGCTGGTCAGCTAAGAGGCTGTCCAACATTTTCTATGACGAAAGTGAGGTTTCCTTCCTCCAGCCCAGAATCCTCAAAATCCCTGTTTTTAAGGAGTCTGAAGGGTAGGAGCCGATCGGCCAAAACCCATTGGAAACTGCCCAAATCCCAATTGCAGCACAGCCTCTAACATCCATGGAAACCTCCAAACTCTTCCATTCAGGATTGCAGTGACTCTGTAGGGTCGGAAGAAAGGCCTGGTCAAATTGGGCACAGGCAGTGGCAGAGTTCTGAGAAAGATTCTATATTGAGGGCTATGAGCCCGTTATGCGACCTGCCGAAAAACCTTCCCTCCGGTTGTCCTCCCCCCGGAAGTCCAGCCCAGGGATGGTCGATCAGTCCACAGGTGGAAGCTGAGGAGAAACGGAACCTCTGGATCCTGGCCGGCCATCAGATCGTCTATTGTGTAGGCTGGATTTTTAAGACCGAAAGTGTGATCATGCCGGCCTTTTTGGATGCGGTGGCTGGGCCGGGTGCTGGACTGCTCCGAGGTTTTTTGCCGGTGTTGAATCGGTTTGGCCAGGGGGCGTCGCAAATTTTTTTAGCCCCCCGGCTTCGGCGGATGGTGTACAAGAAACGGGCTCTGGCCGGTTTTAGTGCGGCGATGGCTCTGCCCCTGTTGGCGATGGCCGCCTTGTGGAGCGTCAGTATCGGTCAAGCAAGCCTCCTACTGGCAGGAGGAGTGCTGGGCTGTTACTTTTTGTTTTTTGTACTGAATGGTTTTTATTTGCTTTCGTTTGGTACGGTGCAGGGGAAACTAATTCGGCCGACCCATCGGGGCCGATTGCTACGGCGATCTACCTTTTGGGGCACATTAGCGGCTACGGGATTTGCTCTTTGGCTTCTGCCAGGTTGGCTGCAGAGCAACGAGCACGGCCAGCCGAATTTCCATCTGCTTTTTCTCTGGGTAGCTAGCTGCTTGTGGTTATCAGCAGGGGTTGCTTTAGCGCTGCGGGAACCACCGGACGCGATCTCTAAGAAGCCACCCCGGCGGACTACTGGCAACATCCCAGATATGATCCGGGCCTTACAAGCGGATCCGAATCTACGCCGGATCGGGTTGGTAGGCATTTGCCTGGGCGCCGGCCTGATTGTTTCGCCCCACTATCAGGCCTTGGCGTTGGGCAAATTTCAGTGTCCGCCGATCGAACTGATGCATTTCGCCATTACCCAAAACATAGCAGTTGGTCTGGTCAGTCTCTTGGTCGGTCCGATGGCCGATGCCTGGGGAAATCGGTTGACGTTGCGGGTGTTGATTTTTGGGACCTCAGCGGCGCCGGCGCTGGCCGCTGGGCTTACTTTGTTACCGACTCCGCTTAGCGGAAGCCTCTCCTGGTTGATCTTTATTCCACTAGGGATTTCGCCGCTATTACTCCCGATATTGAACAATTATACACTCGAAACTTGCCCGCCCCATCGGCATCCGAGGTATTTAAGTACCGTAAATCTTTGCGTAGCGATTCCCTTCCTGCTGGCGCCGGCAGCTGGCTGGGCCGTTGAACAGATCGGGTATGGGCCGGTCTTTGGAGCCGCTGCTGGCCTGTTACTGCTGGCCGCTGTATTAACATTCCGAATTGCCGAACCCCGCCGCCAGCCCGTCCTCCCGCCCCAGCTGCCACTTGCCGAAGTGGATGGAAGTCTGGTTACCCAAATCTTGGCCGAACAAGACGAAACAGCCTCCTGAGCAGGTCAACGTTTCACGGACTCGGCTGTTTTACATCGTAGCACCACAACTGGTCATGGTATCGGAGAAAAAGCCGACCATGGCATAATACCGGATGCGCCCAGGCGTCCCGCACCCGCTGGTCCAGCAGCCGAAATCGTCCTACAATTTCCATTCGATCAGGGCCGGGTTTGACAAGTCCTACCTGAGCCTGCTCATCAAAAATGTACAAACGGCCATCTGCATACAAGGCCGCTCCAGTGGTAAAGTCCCGCATTTCGCTCAATGTCTTGCCGGTCTGCCAATCCACCGCAAACCACCATTTATGCTTTCGATAGCCAGCCGAATATAGCACTCCATCTACCCAAACCCCGCTGCCGGTGACCGTATCCAGCGGATGGGTCCAAAGATGCTCCGCTCGGATCCCCTCGGCAGTAGGCGCCAGGCGATACAATCGGCCCAATTCCGCATAAGGTGTTACATAATAAACAGCACCCTGTGCGAAGATCGGAGTAGAAACATTGGTCAAAAATTGGTTGCGCAGGGGGACCTTCCAAAGCAGTTGGCCGGTGTCGGCATCGATTCCAAAGCCATACGAAGCGGAGCATTGGGCAATCAGCCGGCGTCCGCCGTACCGGAATAAAATCGGCGAAGAGTGCGAAGTTGGATCATTGGCCAGCGGTGGCGTGGTCAGGAGGGTTTGACCGCTCTTTTTATCCAGAGCAGCCATCAGGACCTTTGGCCCGCCCGGCGTGACCCAAACCCGCTGGCCCTCCACCAGCACACACTCACTGATTGCCCAGGTAATATTTTGAGCCTGGAAACGATCTAAAATGTTCACTGCCCACACTTCCCGGCCTGTTTTGGCCTCTAAGCAGGCTAACCGACCGTGGGCATTCAGATGATAGAGGTGGCCTTCTGAATAAGTGCAAGCGGCCCGGCAGCCTGGATACGAACCCTTCCACGCTTGGCCATTTTTCGCCCTCCACCGAACCGAACCGTCCCGAACGTCCAAGGCAAAAATCACCAGATCATCCTCGATGTCGCCGGTAATGTAGATGGTTTGGCCGACGACGATCGGACTGCTCCATCCCCGCCCCAAGCCACCGATCTTCCAGAGCAATTTTGGCCCGCCTTCTGGCCAGGATTGCAGCAACCCCTTTTCGTCGCAGACGGCATCCCGGCAAGGCCCCCGCCACTGCGGCCAATCCGGCTCCGGCGACCGAATCAGCCCATCCGGCTCTCCGCTAAAAACCCCCTGAACCTCAGCTACAACACCTATCCAGACCATCACCAATAACATTAGCTTCCAATAGCCTCCCGACCTCATCATCCAGACTCCTCTATTGCTTAGAGTATGACCGAAGCAAAAACCCTTGATTCCGGTGATTCCAGCATGCCAATTCCTAGCCAGATCCAAGGCGGCAATATCCATATTCTGGCACAAGGCGGTAGCCAATCGCAAAAAACAGTATCGGAACCTCTCTATAATTCGAGGAATATATTTTTATACCATTTTGGCATGGCCTCCCTCTAACACAACATATACGGATGCTAGCATTGCCAGCACACAATAGATAGTAGGCCTCCGCGCGGAGAACCGAACGGCCATGGAATCAAAAGTTCACTATATGTCCAGGATTTTTCAGAGGTTCCTATCCAACTTCTGGCTCAAATCGGAAAACAGCTCAAACCGGGAAGCATTTGCAAGGGGCATCAACTCGGAAGGATGGGGCAAAGCGATTCGGTGCCCGTAGCCAGACGTAAAGCTACTCGGCAGGCCTGCCAAAATTCTGGCAAAACTAGATATTCCTGGCAAGTATGGGGATTGACCTGGCCGCAGCCTAGGGTAACGGTAGGAATTCCTCGGTGGGTCATCCAATTGGCGTCCAGGCCGCCGTTGGAGAGACTGCGTTCTGGCGTAGCGCCTACGGACCGAATAGCGGCTTCGGCGGCCAGTACACATGGTTGATCCTCGGCCAGCCGAAACGCTTCATAATCGCTCTGCTCCTCCCAATGGATGCGGGCCTGTTGGCCGCGGATATTTTGCACCTGCGCTGCCGACCGTTCAAAGGCCTCCCGAATGGTTTGCACAATTTTTCTTCGGAAGACCAGATCATGGCTTCGGGCTTCCGCCTGCACTTCCACTTCGGGAGTAACTACGTTGGTGGCCTCACCGCCGTGGATAATGCCGATATTGGCGGTGCCTCGGCCATCCGGCTTTTCCACCAAGCCGTGCCAGCCCTCTTGCTGAAGCCAGGCAATCGCCAACCCTGCCGCCGCAATCGCACTGACTCCCTCCTGCGGCGACACCCCCGCATGAGCCGCTTGACCAACAATCCGGATTCGCATCCGTTGACTGCCCGTGGCCCCAATGGTTATTTTGTGGCTTGGGCCGCCATCGAAATTGAAAGCTAATTTCGGCTTGCCCAAAAGGCTCAGTTTCGCAAATCGAGCCCCCAGCAAACCCACTTCCTCTTGAACGGTCCATAAAAAGACCAAGGGGGGATGCTCCAGTCCACGCCCGACCACTTCCAAAGCGGCCGAAAGGATCACCGTAGCACCAGCCCGATTATCCGCCCCTAACCCCCTGGTCGAATCAGCCGGTACAATGAAATCTCCCCGCCGCACCGGCCGAGCACCCACACACAACGGCACCGTATCCACATGAGCCATCAGCAGCCGACGAGCTCCCCGCACTGTGCCGGGCAACCGAACCACTAAATTCCCCACCTGCCCGCCCAACGGACTACGCTGATGGACCGGATCCCACAGGATGGCCGACTTCGGCAAACCAGCCGCCCGAAGCTTCCGGACTATAAACTCCAGCACCGGCCGTTCCTGACCGCTCCGGCCTGGAAGGGCCAACATCTGCATCAGCAACGTTTCTGCCTGTTTCAAGTCCGGTTCCGGCAATAAAGCATCCTTAGACAAAACCCCCCGGCTAGAAGAGATTGTTGACCCAGAGGATTTTTTCGAGGCTCTGCCCGGCATGAAGAAAATCCCTTGCTTGAGAAATTGAGGAGCACCAAAACGATTCCCTCTATTCGGATCCCCTATGCTAAGCTGTGCTTTCCGAAAAATTCCCCTTTAGGGGGGTTAAATTGCTCTGGCTCCGGCTTACCTTCAACGGCTGCCAGCCAGGCCCTTTGGATGAGTAGCAGCGTAACCTATTGGAGGGCCATAGGGTAAGGAGCCATTTTGGTAGGATCTTTGGCGGGTGCTTAGAAGTTGGAAATTCTCTTCGCAAATGGGCGGCCCGGTTAGGCTGGCTCGATAGCTTCTTCTCCTAAAGAGTGATTTTGCAAAAAGTACAGGCTAAAAAGAAGGATCCTCTGTGGATTTTCCCGGCCCGTTATGGCCTGCACCCAACAGAGCTTCTATTTTGACCCCACTTTTGCCATTTTCCCTGACAGTGTTTCTATGAGTTACGACGAAACCTTCTTTTGTTCACACCATTTCCTTAGGCCAATAATTCCACAGGGAGATGGGGGTTTCCCTTGCCCCGGGAAGCTCAAAATCACAAAAGTCGAGATTAGAACCGCTCACAAACGAAATTGCCAAATAGATCGGAGGGCCCATTTTCCTACTCCGATGGAGGCAAGCCCCTTTTGGTAGAAGCTCTTAGCTCGACTTTTGCCATTTTTCCTAACTTGGTTTATTTCCAATAGGTACGGCGAACCCTCCTTTTGTTCACACAATTTCCTAACTCCAAGAATTACAGAGAGTTAGAACTTTCCCATTCCGGGGGAAGACCAAATTGGCAAAAGTTGAGCTTAGGCCGAGGGTGGCTTCAGTTCGATCTTGGCAATCCGGATGCGGGTGTACAGTTGGCGGTGGCCGATTTTCCGCCGATAGTTTTTCCGACGCTTGAATTTGCGGATGACAATTTTCGGCCCAATGACAGGACCAAGCACCTCAGCCCGGACACACACCGAGCTCAAATACGGATGGCCTATCTGTAGCCCCTGCTCGTCCCGATATGCTAACACTCGCTCGAACCGGATTTCCTGCCCAGCCGACAGATCCCGATAATCGATCTGAAGCTCTTGACCTTCTTCAACCTTAAACTGGTGACCGCTATCTTCAATAATGGCATACATTGCTACCACCTCATCCTGTTGTCTGGATTCAAGTCTGCTGATAACCTTTAGAGCCCCTATTCGCGACTTTTGCCATTTTTCCTAACCTGTTTTGCCGCCAATAGTTACGGTGAAACCTCCTTCTGTTCACCCAATTTCCTAACTCTAATAGTTTCTTGGACTTAGAGCTTTGCCCATCCTGGGCGAGGCCAAAAATGGCAAAAGTCGAGCTATTAGGGCTTCAACAAAAGAAACTCCCCCAACTGAAGGGACCATTGTGCCAATCATAAAGGGGGAGGCAAACTCATTTTGTTAGAAGCTCCTAACTATGTGGAAATTGTTTCCGTTCCAAAGAGGACACCCACCACAAACTGGCACAACAACTACCTGTATTGGGCGGCTGCAATTATGGGTGTTAATTGGGCAATTGGATAAAATAGGCAAAACAAACCTAATCCCGGCAATTCATGTTTCGCACAAAACCTATTTATTTTACATCCAAATATGGAGACTTAAACTCCCCTGGCGACCATACTGATGATTTAGAATCCGGCGCTTCCTGTATCCTGGACATCCCTCGTAGAGGCAATGGGATGGAAATGGGGACTAGTTATTGTTCCCCCCATCTCGCCTAAACACAAAAAGCCCCCCTCCCCAACTGCCGACAATCTTTCCACAGTGCCGAGATGCCGAGATACTGTGTGGGAAACGGTACCATTTTCACCAGGGGAAGGTAATTTACGGTTTCAACTGCCCGGAAGGGCAGCAATCCGAAGGCCTAGCCTCCCTCCTCTCCCTTCTCGCTGCTATACACGAGTTGGCGTTAAAGCGTGCGAAACTTTACTTTAGGCAAATCCAAAAAGCTCGTTGAACAACGCAGAATGCATACAATAGGCGATCTAGCTAAAACAGTCTTTGAACCCAAACATTTTTTGATTTTGGAAGTGATCTTTCCTAAAATGCTGCAATTTCTCCAAAGTAACCATTAGCTTCTTTTGAAAGCTTCGTTATTCCCCTGTTTGGGGTAATAATTTGCTCCCTTTAGAATGGGAAATAACTCCCAAAAATGTGTATAACAGCGAGCTTCTCCAAGGGAGCAGCAGGAATCGACTCAGCTAAACTTTTTTCGGTTAAAACCAAGGGTGCTGCTTACCGGCAACTGTCCTCCTGGAGGCTGAGTTTTGACCAGCAGAGGCAGCTGGTTTCTCCTGTAACAATCACTGGCAACCCGATGCTACAGGCAGCTTCGGCAAGATTGGCCGGGGCAAGCCCGGCCACAGACTGCTTCTTATACAGTTACCGTTTATCCCTTACAGTTTATCCCTTCGGCTCGAATTGCTCCAGTTCTTCCAGCCAAATACGGATTTCGTTATGGTATTCGCTGGCCAGATCCCCTTTAACCAATTGCCGATGGAAACTTGCAGCCCCTTCTTTAAAGAGATCTGCGGCCTCAGCACTGGGGAACCGTCGGCTTGGATCCGGGGCAATCATACTGCGGATAAAGTTCATCAACAGATCATTGCAGGTAACCTCGGCCGGTAGGATCTGATGGAGCCGCTGGGCTAGGAATCGCTTGGCTTCTAATAGCTCGCTGACACTGCTTCGGCCGGCAAACGGCGGCACCCCCGAGAGCATTTCAATAAGTACATAACCTAAACTGGCCAGATCCGACTGTGGACTCCAGATATGCTGTTCCAGGACTTCGGGGGCAGCATAGGTGGGGGTGCAGGTGCGGCGGGCCGGGGGCCGCGCTAATTCAAAGGCCGCTCCAATGTCAATAATTTTGGCTGTCCCGGTCCGTTTGAGCATAATATTCGAAGGTTTCAAATCGCCATGCACAATGCCTTCTCGATGCAGGGCAGCCAACGCCCCCAAACAGTCCCGCACGATCGCCATCGCCACGCCAGGCTTTAACCGAGGTTGCACAGGCCCCCGAGTCACAATGACCTCATTGATGTAATTCCACCTTCGAGTGCTGACTCGCTGGTACAAATGATCGAGCATCTGGTTAGTCAGCAGTCGGGCTAAGTCAAAGCCATCGACCCATTCCATCTCCATAATCCGGATGCGGTGGCGCTCGATCCAATTATGCACATCCAGCAGGTTGTCCTGTTGGATGCGGGCTACACGGGCAGCTACATGAGCCATCTCCGCCATGGCTTCGTCGTAAGCCCGGTCATGGGCAAACCGCTCCGGAGAGAAGATTTTTAAGGCCACCGGCAACGTAAAGCCGTCGGTCCCCCGACGCTCGCTCAAATACACCATCCCCTGGCCACCTTCACCCAACAGCCGGATCAGCCGATGATGCGTCGTCCAACTCAGTCGCGGGTCGGCCACCAACTGTCGATAGGCTACCAGAAGTTCTTCGGAACATCGGCTAGATGGATGCCCACCCCAAGTCAGGGTGCGGCTCCCCTCATACACCAGCGTTGTGGACATACCAACTTCTCCTTCGTGGAGTGCCACCAGCTTCCCTGCCGAAGAGCTTCGCCCCTGTTTACCACCTTTATCGAGCTGGCCTCCTCAGGAGACAGGTGCCAACTCCGGAGCCTGAGCACCCAACACCCTCTGCTCCTGGACCCCCACCATCACAGTTATTGGGCAAAAAAATTGGGCAAAATAAGATTCCTTTATCTTATCCGCCCTAGGACCGGAATGCCAGAGCGGTCTGGGCAAAATCTTGGGAAAAGTATTCTCCCCAAAAAGAGTGTTTTGCCAGATCATGCTTTTCCCGTTTACCTAAATTATTCCCGATAAAAGCGAAATTATTCCCGGGGAAACTAAAATGCCGAAATTTTCGATTTTGGGAAGTTAAAACTCCATAATAAGGACTCAGGCCCCCCATCGCTGCTTTTGCCTCCACCTGTGAAGAAAATAGGCCCTCCTTTTGAGGGGTTTGTTTTCCCCTGCCCACTATTATAGAGAAACTCTCGAACATCGCCTTCTAACCCGGATAACTGTCGGGAAGGAATATCTCCCATCTCCATGAGCTCCCATTGGCGGAAGCTTCTCGCATACATCTCTATGGGGAACAGACTTCCCTCCCGATGTTTTTCTCGATGGGGAAGTCTTTAGCCGAATGCCGGGGGGCTATGTTTCTCCCCTGGGTAGCCGCTCTTCCAAAGAGGGTTAAGTTGCGGCGGAAGGAGGAAAACTTCTAGAGCTTTTGTGGGCTTTTGTCCTCCTTCAGACGGCCTGCATCTTTTGCCGGCCTCTGGCAAGCCACCACACAGGCAAATTACTTCACTCCCCAGCAGTGTTCCCTCTATGGAACCTGTGCATAATCCTGAGCATGCAGGGAACTTTAGGAACTTTTGATTCGGTAGGCTATAGCTGCCTCAATTTAATTAGGTGGAACCTCTGCAGAATTCAAAGGGTATATTTTTATATACCATTTTGGCGTGTCCGCCCTCTCACACAACACATAGGGGTGCCAGCATTGCTAGCACCTAATAGATAGGCGCAATCCAGATAGGACAACCAAACGGCTAGAAAATCGAAAGTTCACAAACTTCACTACATGTTCAGGATTTTGGAGAGATTCCTTTTCTATGATGAAAGGCGGTTTCCTTGCTAAATGCTCCGGAATTCCCAAAAATCCCTGTTTTTAAGCAGTCTGAAGGGTAGGAGCCTGTCGGCCAAAACCCATGGGAAACCACCCAAATCCCATTTCAGGACAGCCTCTAAGTCTAATATTGGCAAGAGGGTTAGGATATCCAAAAGGGGGCTCAACCTGGAAATTGGCAAAAGTCGAGAAGAAAGGATGAGGAGGATAGCCAGTCCCCAGTTTCGTGCAACAGCCTGGGTCTGGGATCTCCAGCAACAAAAAGCCCTGAATTCCAGAGCCACAGGCTATGACTTTCCCCAAAGGAGTTAAGATCTTCATATCCGGGAGAAAAGGATAGCTGCTGTGCAAAGCTGGATTCTGGGGAGTTAGGCTTTTTCCCCTATGGTATTGGTATTCTATTTTGCCCAATTGAACCACCAAATTTTAGCCGCAACTCCCTAGAAGTGCTTGTTTACAAAAAGAAGGAGTTTTCGATAAAATGACATTACTTTAAAAGCATTACACCTCGGCTGAAAGAAGGGGGCTATAAGTCTGCCTCCTCTGCCTGCTCCAAAAAGGTTGACGTTAAGAACAGTAGGGAGGAGCTAAACTAGCAGGCCTTTTTGTCCTCTTCAGCCGTCAAGCCGGTTCGCGGGTCTTTTTTACCTCATGTGTGATAGAAATTACTTCTTCGTTCTCTAGGCTGAAGTGTTATCAAAAAGCAAAATTGGAACCTTTGCGGAAGGAGCAATTCGATCTCCAGGCCTTATTGCCGGAGGCTGCAATAGTCCATGATGTTTCAGCCTCCTTGGAGATGGAAGGAGGATGCCTATGGGACGGCTGTTCAAGGTAGTGTGGACCGTGTTGATAGGAATGGGGCTTTTTACGGAAGGTTGTGGCCAAGCAGATCACTCGGCCGGGCCAGAATTCCCTTCAAAACCGGAGCAGTCTGGACCAGTAACCCAACGGAAGCCAGACGAGGGGCTTTCGGACAAGCTTGGCCAACCACCTGTTAAAGCCTCTTTGCCGGGTCAACCTTCCCAACCAGCCCCCTCGGCTACTATCCCCAAAGTGGTTATGGATGAAGTCCGCCGGGCTACCTTCCGTGTGTGGGTGGGCGATGCCCTGCCGGACGGCCAACTGCAGAACCTCCAGGGCCAGCCACTGCCACTTCGCAACTTCTGGGGCCCCCGGCTCACGGTGGTTGTATTCTGGAATTCTCAGAGCATTTCTGGCTTGGAGGAGCTGCAGGATTTGGCAAAAGATTTGCTCCCGAAATATCGGGAAAAAGGTCTTCGCGTCGTAGCGATCAATGTGGGTGAGGAGGCTTCGACGGCTGCCAATGCTTTGCCCAAGACGGCTTCCGATTTGCCCGTGTTGGTGGACCCAACCGGCCAGTACTTCGCTCAAATCGCTCAACAGTCTTCCAAACCAGATATTCCCCTGTTGCCACGAACCTATGTGGTAGATGCCCAGGGGAAGGTCCTGTGGCTGGACATCGGCTATGGGGAGGCCACCCTTCGCGGCATCGGGTCAACGGTGGAAGCTGTGGTTGGTCGGCAGGAAGCAGAAAGGTAGCTGTTTGCCCCTGGGCAACAGGTCGGCCAACACCTTTCCACGGTTAGAAAAGAAAATTTGAAGGGGGTTGTGCTAGATCTCTAGAGAGGCCTATGGTTTTAGGGAGCTCCGGTGATGATGGGATGGATTTCGCAAAAGGGCGTTCGGGGAAATGCCAAAGACCTGCTTGGGCGAAGATCGTTTTGGTGCAGCACCAGAGGGTTTAGTTTTGCAGAGGGAGAACGGGTATCTGTCAGGTGGAAGGCCAGAGGTAGGTATCGGACGGTTAATAGTTTCACGGTAGCTCAGCTGTCTGCTGCCAGGCTCATAGACACAGATGGACATGTTGTCTTTGTGCAAGTCAATTCCCACAAACCGGCCCGGAACCATTTTGTTCTCCATAGTTCATTCGTTCTCCATAGTTCACTCCATGTTAGGGGCCCACGAGGTAAAACAGAAACGACATTTTATTCCCCTGAGCGGAAGGAGAACTCCTTCCGCCTGCCCCTTCATGGTTTCACCCTAGTGGAGCTATTGGTTGTCATTACCATTATTGGCATTTTGATTGCTCTATTGCTCCCCGCGGTGCAATCAGCCCGGGAGGCAGCTCGACGTACCCAATGCCAAAATAATCTCAAGCAGATCGGCTTAGCAATTCTCAATCACCATGAAGCCATGCAGCGGTTTCCTTCTGGCGGCTGGGGATGGCTTTGGGTGGGGGAACCAGAGCGGGGAACTGGGCCGGAACAGCCGGGCGGCTGGGCTTTCAATATCCTTGGCTACATCGAACAACAGG
Source organism: Thermoguttaceae bacterium (assembly GCA_025062105.1). Taxonomy (GTDB): domain Bacteria; phylum Planctomycetota; class Planctomycetia; order Pirellulales; family Thermoguttaceae; genus JANXAQ01. The sequence continues at coordinate 4,868 of JANXAQ010000184.1, read as the reverse complement.
CGGTCCGAAATATGGGCCTGGGCCTTACAGGCGAAGCCCGCACGCAGGCCATCATTCAACGTTGCCAGACACCTATTGCCCTGTTTTATTGCCCCACTCGGAGACGACCCGGTGTGTTTCCCGATTATCATGGCAACTACAAAACAGCCACTTCTACGGCGATGCGAATCCCGCTGGCTGCCCGCAGTGACTATGCCATCAACTGCGGCGATCAGAGTCGAAACGAAATCTTCGGAGGCCCGCCCGATCTGGCCACCGGCGACGATCCTAACTACAGCCAATGGGTAGCCAATGCCCCCGTTCTAGCTCAGCATACTGGTATTTCTTACGAGCGTAGCGAAGTAACTATGGGTCATATCAAAGACGGCACCAGCAATACCCTGTTGGTTGGAGAAAAGTACATCAACCCGGATCTGTATCTGACGGGCGGCGACTCGGCTGATAATGAAAATATGTTCGTTGGCTACGACAACGATATGTATCGGTGCACCTATCCGGGCTTCAACGGCCCTCGCCAGGATACACCTGGCTTGAGCAATCCTTATATTTTCGGCTCCGCGCATCCGAGCGGGGTAAACTTCGTCTTCTGCGACGGCCATGTGCAACTGGTTTCCTTTTCGGTCGATCGGGAACTGTTCCGCCGACTGGGCAATCGCCGGGATCAACTACCGGTGGATATGAGCCAATTGTAAGTTGAGAAACCAATCTTTCTTTATGGCAGCCCCACCTTTGACTGCTTTGCTGGGATGGCCGGGGAGCCTTTTTGGCTGGGGCTTGACGGCTGGATTGCCGTGGGAAAAATGGTGCATTTGAACTTGCTTTTTTACCAATGTTTCATCATCCCACCTCCTTGAGAGATTCTAACCCGTTAAAATGTTGGGGTTACGAATTTAGTTGGGCGGAGACTCCTCAAAACCTACCTCTTGATATAAAAGAAGTTACAAAAATAGCAAAACTTACGTTGAAATCCCCACAGCAAAAATTCCTTTTGGCAGACGGGTGTTAGGATATGGCTAAAAAGACAGTACGAACCGGTATTATCGGGGCGGGTTTTTCGGCGGCGTTTCATTACGAGGCTTTGCGGAAGGTCGCTTGTGCTGATGTAGAGGTAGTAGGAGTTTATGCACGCACTCCCGAGCGTGCGGAAGGCTTTGCCCAAAAGCGGGGCATTCGATATTTCGATCGGCTGGAGGCGTTGTTGGATGCAGTGGACGTAGTGCATATATGTACTCCTCCCTACGCCCATGCCTCTCTATCGATTGCCGCCTTAGAACAAAATAAATATGTCATCTGCGAAAAGCCGCTTACCGGCTATTTCGGCGATGGTTCCCCGGATTTCCATTGGGATCGAGCTGACATGGAACTGGCCCGCTCCGAAGCGATTCGCCAGGTACAACGGCTTTTGGAGGCCGAGGGCCGGAGCCAAGCTCGGCTTTTCTACGCCGAAAATTGGGTCTATGCCCCCAGCATCCAAAAAGAACGAGAAATCCTGGAGAAAACAGGAGCGCAAATTCTCTGGATGCACGGTGAAGAGGCGCACAGCGGATCCCACTCAGTCGATTACGCCTATGCGGCTCGCTGTGGCGGGGGTGTGCTGATTGGCAAAGGCTGCCATCCGCTAACTGCCGCGTTGTATCTAAAACGGGTCGAAGGTAGAACTAGGGATCGGCGCCCGATTCGACCCCGCCAGGTTACTGCCCGGACCCATGCGCTGACCCGCTTGCCCACCTTCCGGAATGCTGGTCATATCCGGTGTGATTATTACGACATCGACGATTTCGCCTTTATGCACGTGGAGTTTGACGACGGCACCTTGGCTACTGTTTTTACTTCAGATATTGTCTTAGGCGGTGTGCATAATTGGCTGGAAATCTGTGCCAATAATCACCGAACCCTATGCAACATCAATCCCAACACCGCCATGCTTACCTATAATCCTAAGGAAGAATATTTTAGAGATATTTATACTGTTGAAAAAATTGGCACTAAACAGGGTTGGAATTTTACTTCACCGGACGAAGACTGGATGACTGGCTATCCACAGGAAATGGAAGCCTTTTACCGAAGTATTCTTACCGGCGAACCGGCCGAAAGCGACTTGCACTTGGCCGCCGACGCAATTATCACCATGTACAGTGCTTATGTCTCAGCCCGCCGCTCCGGCGCCGCCGTGGATATCCCCCTTATAGGCAACGGGTAACATTTCAACCGACGGAAACGAATTTGCCTCTGCCCCTGCAGGAGGCGAGGTCGGCGAACGAAGCTAGTCGGCGGGGAAAAAGCTTTGCTTGTTTACTTCTTTCCTCCCACCTCTAACCTCTAACAGCGGGCAGAGAGAAAAAACATAGGCCTACTCCCTGGGCGGAAGTGGTACAAAAGAAAATTTCGGAATTTGGGAACCGCCGGGCAAAGCTCTCGTGGGAAGATAGAAAATCTTAGCCCAATTGTTGCCATTTTTTCTAACTTAGGGAGTATCTGGAGGGGGATAGCCCGGCGCTTTTGTTTTGGCTGAGGTGCTGAGGGTGCGCACCGGAGGCGTCCAAAGCAGTGAAAACAGACAAACGAGAGAAATTAGAGAACCCCCCCGATACCTTTTTCTCTCGATAAGCCTCCTTTACATGAAAAAAAGGGCGAAAAGGACAAAATCTCCCTAAAATCTCGATTTATTCAGAGTTTCCTTAGTTCTCTCTAAGCTCGGCTTTCGCCATTTTGGGCCTCGGCTTGGAAGAGGATGCTCGAACTGCTGAAACCTATTGGCGGCCAATTGGAGGGCCTCCTACACGGCAAACAGCATTGGTACAAAGATGCTCTAACTGCTGGAAGCTATTGGAGTTAGGAAATTGGGTAAGCAAAAGGGAGATATTGCTGTAACTTCTTGATCCTAAAGCAACTAGGGAAATTGGCAAAAGCCCAGCTAATAGTCTGCCCTGAAATTAAGATTTTGGCGGTTTCCCATGGGTTTTGGCTTATCAGCCCTTCCCATCGACATCCCTTAAAGGTAGGTATTTTAGAGGTTCAACCGAATGTAGGAGCTCGACTTTTGCCATTTTTAGCTTCCTCCCGGAGGGGAAAATTTCTAACATCTTGTAACTATTGGACTTAGGAAATTGGGTGAACAAAAGAAGATTTCGTTGTAACTCCTGGGAGCAAAAACAGTTAGGAAAAAATGGCAAAAGTCGATAGGAGAGAAACTTCCATTTATCATGGAAATTATCATGGAAAATGCTTTTCAGGACAGGCTCTAAGTTCGACATTTCCCATTTTTGCCTCTTGCCAAAAAGGAGAAAACGCTAACTCCCCGTAATTATTTGTGAGTTAGGAATTTGCGTGAACAAAAGGAGCGTTCGCCCTAACTCTTGGAGGCAAGCCAACTTAGAAAAATTGCCAAAAGTCGAGCTAAGAGGGGCGCCCCTCTTCTTTGTTAGCCCGATTTTCTAACTCCAATAATTCCTAGGAGTTAAAACTTTCCCTTTTCGGCAGGAGGCCCAAAATGGCAAAAATGAGCTTACCTTAAGTGTTGCTAATTTCCAGAGTCCAGCCTCCTGTAGCTGTTCTCACCGTATGCAAAAATGGGTTTTCATAAAATTGCTGAACAAAGAATCCTAAAAACCTAACTTTCCGAAATAAAAGAAGTTACAAGAAATGGTAAACGTCGCTTTTAAATAGATCCGCGGATTTACTGCCAGGATGTCCAACCATAAATCCCCATACGAACCTTTACAAAATTCTGAACATAAAGTGCATAATGTGAGCTTTTATTTCTATGGGTATTGAGCTGCCCTATAAGGATACCTACTATAGGTAGGATGCTAGCAGGGCTTGTAACCCCTCTCTATGGGGTCAGAGGGGATGGAGACGCGAACGGCATAAAAATATACTTTTATACACCTAGGTTCCCTTCTTTTCCGGAAACAGAAGGAGAAAAAGATGCCCGTTCGGAGCAATCCCTTGGTGGCAGTGGCAACCTATAACGAGATTGAGAATTTGCCTCGGTTGGTCGATGAGATTTTCCACTATTTACCGGAAGCGGAGGTACTGGTCATTGACGACAATTCGCCGGATGGCACTGGCCAATGGGCTGCTCAGCGAGCTGCCGAAGACCCTAGGCTTCATTGTATCCATCGAACAGGTAAACTAGGTCTGGGCACCGCTACGATTGCTGGGATGAAATACGCGATTGCCGAAGGGTATCTGTATGTCGTCACGATGGATGCGGATTTCAGCCATCATCCAAAGTATTTGCCTGCTTTAGTAGGAGGCATGGACTCCGGCGGGCCAGAGGGTGGACCGGTGGATGTGATGATTGGTTCCCGGTATGTGCCGGGCGGGGGAATTGAAGGCTGGCCCCTGAGGCGGCATCTAATGAGCCGAGCTGTCAACCTCTATGCCCGCTTCCTACTTCGCTTGCCTGCCCGTGATTGCAGCGGAGCCTTCCGCTGTTATCGGGTGGAAACCCTTCGACGGATCAACTTCGATCGGATCCGATCCCGAGGCTACTCCTTCCAGGAAGAAATCCTTTGGCACCTGCGCCGTGCAGGGGCCCGGTTTGCCGAAACTCCTATTATCTTCGTCGATCGTCAAGCAGGCGCTTCCAAGATCAACCTCCGAGAAGCCTTTGGCGCCCTATGGATCATCTTCCGCTTGGCTATGAGCCGATAGATTACTGCCTGTTGCGTTCCCAAACTGCGGGAGTTAGGCTTTGAGGATTCTTTGGTCGGCAAATTTCCTAACTCGACTTTTGCCATTTTAGGCCTTCTCCCGGAAGGGGAAAACTCTAAGTCCTTGTAACTATTGGAGTTAGGAAATTGGGTGAACAAAAGGAAGTCTCGTCGTAACTACTGGAAACAAAGGGACTTAGGAAAAATGGC
>JANXAQ010000174.1 GCA_025062105.1 Thermoguttaceae bacterium | reverse complement strand
ATCTCCGGAAGGTTTTCGGGTAGAAGAAAGATGCTTTTTCTAACTTCTTATACATTAAGGAGTTACAGATAAGTATTATCCGTTCACTAAACTTTGAACTACTTTTTCTGTAATTTCTTTTATTTTCAAGGAGTTGGGCCTTGAGGATTCTTTGTTCAGCAATTTTCCTAACGCCGATATTCTCAGAGGGTTAAGACATCCAAAGGGGCTGCCCCCTCCTAGAAAATGGCAAAACTCGAGAAAATATAGGAATCTCTGCAAAATGCGGAACATATAGTGAACTTCAGGAACTTTTGATTCTATAGCCATTTGGCTGTCCTAGTCGAACACCTACTATCTATTGGTTGCCAGCAATGGTACCAAACCTATATGTTGGTTTAGAGGCCCGCAAGTCGAAATAGTATAAAAATATTCACATTAAATAATGCAGAGATTCCCAACATTTTCGAGGTTTCTCAGATTACCCAGATTCCTTTGGCTAAATTACCAATGTTCCCCAAAATGTTGATTCTTAGGGACTCCTTCCACTCGGCTGAATTGGTAACACAATTCGATCTGATCAACCACTAGACAACCCAAACCCAAGCACAAAACCAGGGCCGTTACTCAAAGCGGGTTATCCCGGGTGTGGGCATCGGATAGTTGCCTTGGGCGTCCGGTTTGGTGGGCGGATCGGCGTCTAGGGCAAGCCGCTGCGGCGCTATCACCCGATTAGAAGCTAGGGCCTGTTCCCAGGTAATTACCTGGCCTGTATAACCGGCCCAGGTCATCATAATGGCCATCAAGCTGCTGCGGGCCATGTAGAGGCCGTTGTTGATCGGTTTGCCGCTGCGGATCGACTGAAGTAGTGCGGCCTGTTCCAGCTCAAACCGATTACACGGCGGCCCCTGGTATTGCCAGTTGACCTTGCCTTCGATCCGGTTCCGTAAAAGATCACAGCGACCTTCGGTGCCGTAGAATCGGTCGGAGATTTCGGTGGCTGTGCCGTCTTGTTGTCGGCAGTAGCCAAAAAGTTTTACGCCGTTGGCATACTCAAACACAGCGGCAAAGTGATCCCAGGCATCGCCGTACTGAGGGCCGATGCGGGCTTGCCGACCGCCCATGCCCCAGCAGCGCAGCGGCGGCTCGTCGTGCATGGCCCAGGCCGCCTTATCCAAATTGTGCACCATGTTCAAACCCGGCAGATCGCAGGCCAACCAAAAGAAGTTATACCAATCCCGCAGTTGATACTCCATTTCGGTCCATTCAGGGCGTCTCGGCACGGAACGGAGAAAACCGGTATTACAGATTTCCTCGATGGCCACGATCTGGCCGATGGCCCCGTCGTGCACCCGCTTCATGGTTTCCTGTACGCCCACATCGTATCGCCAGGCCAAACCGGAAACGATCGACAGCCCCTTCTTTTTAGCCAGTTCTGCCGCCTCCAGGACCATGCGCACTCCGGGGGCATCCACGGCATGGATCTTTTCGCAGAAGACATGTCGGCCAGCTTCCACGGCCGCCTTCAGATAGTGTGGGTGGAAGAAGGTGGGCAAGGCCAGGAGCACCACATCGGAACATTCGATCACATGCCGATAGGCCTCAAAGCCTAAAAACGCCCGATCCTGCGGCACATCCACCCGATCGCCGAAAAGTGTTTGGAGGTGGCGTCGGCTTGACTGGAGTTTCTCTGGGAACAGGTCTCCCATGGCAACCAGTTTGGTTTGCGGATCGGCCCGGAGGGCGTCGGCGGCTGCGCCGGTTCCCCGACCGCCACAGCCGACAAGGCCGATCTTTAAGATTTCGGTTCCCTGGGCATGCACGGCCCGTTCCAACGGTAGTCCGCCCAACACGGCCATCCCGCCCACCGCCCCTGCTGCCGACGCTTTGCCTACCATGCGCAAATACTCCCGCCGGGTAAGGCCTGCCGCGTTACCCTTTCCAGTGTCCCGATTACCAGTCTGTGGCATTTCTTGGCCTCCTTATAGGAACTTGAGTTTTGCCAATTTTGGTCTTCTGCCGAAAAGGGGAAGTTCTAATTCCTTGAAATGATTGGACTTAGGAAATTGGGTGGACAAAAGGATGGTTCGCCCTAACCCCTGGAGACAAAAGAAGTTAGGAAAAATGGCAAAAGTCGAGATAGGCATTTTTTCTATCAGACGCTCTCCTTCTCCCATGGGGATCCAGAGGTTTCTTTTACTTGAGCGGAGTGGATTTTCTCTTTCGCCATTCTAGCGGGTCGGGTATCATGGAGCAAAGGTTGGGGAACGATTCCCTTTGCAGGAAAGAGGGTTCGGGGATGCGCCGGCTCCAGAAGTTTTGGGCGGTGGTCTTGGTGCTGGGTGTATT
>JANXAQ010000059.1 GCA_025062105.1 Thermoguttaceae bacterium | reverse complement strand
AGCCTCTGTGGGAGGGCCGGTCCAGCCGGTTCGATCCGGGCCATACAGGGAGACGGGAAAACCTTGCCCTAACATATGGAATCATTATGAGTTAGGTTAATTGGCCTTCTTAAGAGGTCTTGGATATACCACGAAAGAGTTGTTTTGGGCGCCTTCGACCCTTTGATTTCTTCTGGGTGCTCTGGCAGGCCAGAGCAAAAACCACTTGGAAAACATCTCCGGAAGGTTTTCGGGTAGAAGAAAGATGCTTTTTCTAAGTTCTTATACATTAAAGAGTTACAGATAAGAGTTACAGATAAGTATTATCCGTTCACTAAACTTTGAACTACTTTTTCTGCAAAATCACTCTTTAGGGGCCAGAGGCTATGGAGCCAGGCCAACCGGGCCGCCATTCCCGAAGAGCATTTCCAACTTCTAAGCCCCGGCCGAAGACCCTACCCAAATGACATCTATAAGCTATAAGCTATGGTCTTCCAACACGTTACGCTGCTAGGCAACCCAAAGGCTCTGGCTGCAGCCGCTGAAGGCAAGCCGGAGCCAGAGCAATTTAATCCCCATAAAGGGGAATTTTTCAGAAAGAACAGTTTCTTTTTCTTTATTCATGGCCATTCTATTCGGCTGAATGCTGAATAGTTCGTTGGCCAGGGGTTTCTGAACCCCGGAGTTGGCGGCCCATCCGATCAGGGGGACATCTGCCGCCAAAACTGGTGGAACCCTTGCAGGAACATTTGGACGGCCACTGTGGTCAGTAGCATCCCCATTAGGCGTTCCATGGCTGTCAGGCCTCGTCGGCCCAGAATCTGGGAAAAGAAGTTGGCCGAGAGAAGAATCAGACCGGAGGCTAGCCAGGCTATCAGTACTGCCGCCAACCACTCCGGCCAGCGGGCAGGTTCTCGGGCCATCAAAAGTAGCACGGTTGCCATAGCCGACGGACCAGCAATCAGCGGCACAGCCAACGGTACCACAAACGGCTCTGCATCCGGCGTATGCCGAAAGATTTCCTGCACATCCGCAAAGATCATCTTCAGAGCGATCAGAAACAAGATAATCCCGCCGGCAATGCTCAGGGCCGGTTCCGAAATGTGCAAGGCTTGTAGCAGATATCGACCTGCCGCTAGAAATGTCAAAAGTACTAATAGGGCAATGATCAATTCCCGTAGCAAAATCCGCCTGGCCCGCTTCGGCTCATAACCGCCCAAAATGCTCAAAAAAATCGGAATATTCCCGATCGGATCGATCACCAAAAACATCAACAGGGTAGCAGAAAAAACCGTCATGGCACCAGGCCTAGGGGGTAGACTCACTAGGCAGTTCCGCCGAACCCGGACGGATGGATAAAAGGCCTAATCAAAATTAGTAATATTCCAGGTCTCTACTCTGTCCTTCCTGCGCAAACAGCAATTCAGTTTTTTGGTTGGTTTATCTGTTCTGGTTTCCCGCTTTCGCGGGAACAAGCCTAGACTGCTGCCTTCGCAGCAATCCTTTATAGGTCCTTTCTCGGGTAAATTAGGCAGCTTCTCATTCAGCTAAAGTGTTACCAGAATTATAAACGGCCCACAGAGTCCTACCATTAGGGAGGCCAGGTAATATTTCCGTCTTCTGCAAAAGTGGGCTGGGTTGCCCAGATGGTACTCAAATGCTGTCTGAAAATGCGTTTTTCCAGGGGAAATCAGCTCCGAAGCTGGATTACCCAGCATCCGGAAAGTGCCTATTTTTCCCGTCTTTTGCTGGAGGAGCTGGTTCATCCAAACCGTATCGGGAAACGCCCAAGTCTTGATTTCCAGACAGCCTCTCATTACCGCGGAAGCAGGAATCCAGAAGAGAGAAACCACAAGGAAAACAGGCTTCCCACTTTCCCGGGGCTCGCACACAAGTCCATCTCTGGCAGGTCACGCCATGGAGTTCATTTACGGTGGTTACCAGGAGGATTTTTCTTCTGCTGGGGTGGCAGCCAGAAGGCGGGTTTGGCAAAATAGGAGAAGTTTATCAATCGGAAATTTTAGAGAGAGGCTTGGAAAATTTCTTTAGTACACGTTTGGTCGATTTAGAAAGGGTTTACCCATGCAACAGCACCCCTTGAACTCTAGCAACCAACGGGGTTTTTCTCGGCGGGAGTTTTTGCGGGCAGGTGGCCGGTTAGCCGGAGCCTCTGCTTTGGCAGGCCTGGCTATTCCCCATGTCCATGCCGGAGAGGACAATACGATTCGCCTTGCGCTGATCGGCTCTGGCAGTCGGGGAAGCGGAGCGGTGGCCAATGCTCTGTCTTCGCCCAATGGGCCGTGCAAGTTGGTTGCCATGGCCGACATCTTTGAAGATCGCTTAAACAATTCCTACAAAGCTCTTAGCCAGCAATTTCCCGACCAGGTGGATGTGCCGCCGGAGCGGCGGTTTATCGGTTTCGATGCTTACAAACGAGCCATTGACTGTCTTCGGCCTGGGGATGTGGCGCTGCTGACCACACATGCTGCTTTCCGGGCGGTGCATTTGGAATATGCGGTCCAGAAGGGAGTTCATGTGTTTATGGAGAAGAGTTTTGCTGCGGATCCAGCTGGGATTAAGCAGATTATCCAAGCGGGCCAGGAGGCCGACAAGAAGAATCTGAAGATAGCGGCTGGGCTGATGTGTCGGCATTCTTCGGCGCGGCAAGCCCTGATCGAGAAAATTCGGGAGGGTGCGCTGGGAGATGTACTTTTGATCCGTGCCTACCGGATGGACGGCGGCACCCGAATGCCGCCATTCCCAAAGGGCCAAAATGAGCTTCTTTGGCAACTCCGCCGACCATACTTTTTCCTCTGGGCTTCCTCTGGCCTATTTATCGAACTGATGATCCATCAGATCGACGAATGTTGCTGGATCCTGGATAGCTTTCCGGTCGAAGCGCATGGACTGGGCGGTCGGACCGTGGATAGCACCGACTGTAGTCAAAACCTAGACAACTACTCCATCGAATACACCTTTGCCAACGGGGCGAAAGCCTTTGTCCAAGGCCGATATGTACCCAACTGTTTTAACGAGTTTGCCACCTGGGTACATGGGACAAAGTGTGCTGCCCAATTTTCGGGCAACATTCATGCACCGACGGTGCATATTTACCAAGATCAACGGATCGACAAAGACCGGATTGCCTGGCGGCCGGCACCGGAAAAGGTCAACCCTTGGCAGGCCGAGTGGGATGTGTTGTTGGAGGCTATTCGGAAGGACAAGCCGCATAACGAAGCCCGGCGGGCAGCGCTAGCCAACCTGGCAGCCATCATGGGCCGAGCCGCTGTCCACATGGGCCGAATCATCACCTGGCAGGAAGCCATGGCTTCCGACTTCCGTTTCTGCGAGAATGTCGCCGCTCTAACGGCCGATAGCCCCGCTCCGGTCCAAGCCGACGCTAACGGCCGATATCCCGTGCCTATCCCCGGAGCGTGGAAGGAAATCTAGGGACCCTTTTCTTGCAATGAGTTGAGGGGTTGTTTCTGGGCCATCCGGCCAGTAGAACGTAAGCAACTGCCTCCGCCGGGATCCGGTCGGGGTGGGAGACCGTGCCTACGTATGGCTGGGATGCAGCCGGGCATGGGCCTAGCCCTACCTTTGATTTTCAGAGAGGTCTTTCCCTGTCATCCCCGCGAAAGCGGGGATCCAGAAAAAGGCCGCCTTTGGCAAACCGAACGGTCCGAGTAGCAAGGAGCGAACTCATGCAATTGACGTTCCACATGATTCCTAGGACGACTCGTCTTTGTCTTTTAAGGCGATGGGAGTTGGTAGGTCTGCTGTGGGTAGCCTGGAGTGGCTTGATGGGCGTTTCTGCGCTGTGGGCGGAGTTGACGCCGGAGCAGATCGGCCTGATTGCCATGGCTGATAGCCCCGAAGGTCAACAATTGGCCCAGCACTACGCCCAGCGCCGTGGTGTGCCCAAGGAACATATTCTCCTTCTCCCCGGAAAACCCGGTGACGAGATGAGCCGCAAAGATTGGGAGACTCAGGCCCGGCCTGCCATTCGTTCCTGGCTGTTAGCCGAACCTCGCAAGGAAAAAATCCGCTGCTTGGTAACCTGTTGGGATGTGCCGCTTCGGATTGGTCGGCGAGATCCGGCGAGCCCCGAAGTGCAGGCCCGAAAACAATTTCTCCAGCAAGCCCGAGGAAGCCATGTGGACCAACTTTCCAAGGTCCTAGAAATGTTAGAGTCGGTCGGACGGCAGGAAAAACCACCGACCCCGGCTCCTTTGGATGCCCAGATGGCGGTGCCGGACATTGGGCAGCGGTTAGATGCGGCCATCAAGGCCGCCCAAACCAGGGCACAGTCCCTCCAAGGTGCCGAGCTCCAAAAAGCCGAGACCACCCTCCAGCAGGCAATCACGATCGTCGGCGGCATCAATACTTTGTTGCAAGTAGCGGCTAAACAGCCGGAAAGTAAAAAAACGCCCGATTTTGCTGCGTCGGTAGCGCTGCTCCAGGGCCGAACGGAAGGCATCTTGCAGGGCCTACGGGCTTTGGAAAGCCTGCCGGACAGCCCCGCAAGAGATATCCAAATATTTAATCTCCTCGTCCAAGTCCATGGCCTGCTCGGCTGTCTGCAGTGGATTGACCACCAAACCCAGTTACTAGAAAAAAACGAAACTCATGCCAGTTTCGACAGCGAACTGTCGTTGATCCTGTGGGAGGATTATCCGCTGTTTGGCTGGCAGCCGAACTTACTGCACTATGCGTTTGATCGGCTTGCAGGCAAACGTCCGGTGATGATGGTCAGCCGATTAGCTGCTCCAAGTTTGCAGTTGGCCAAAGGCTTGGTCGATACGGCCATCGAAGTAGAAAAGCAAGGTCTCAAGGGGAAGGTTTATCTGGACGCCCGAGGCATTCCTTTTACGCCTGGACCGCAGCAGCGAGGCTCCTACGGCGAATATGACCAGTCGCTTCGGGACTTGGCCGATCGGCTCAAAACACATACCAAGTTGGAAGTGATCCTAGATAACGACCAAAAGCTCTTTCAGCCCGGCCAATGTCCGGAGGCGGCCATTTATTGCGGCTGGTATTCGTTGGGAAGCTATGTGGATGCCTTCCAATGGCAGCCTGGAGCAGTTGGCTATCATATGGCCAGCATCGAAGCGGTTACTCTACGGGATCCCAACCATAAGGCATGGTGTCCGTCGATGTTGGCCCGGGGCGTCTGTGCTACGCTGGGGCCTGTGTCCGAACCGTATCTTGCTGCCTTTCCCCTGCCTGACGATTTCTTCTCGCTCCTGCTAACCGGCAAATATAGCCTAGTGGAAGTCTATTACCGAACCACACCATTTACCTCCTGGCAGATGGTACTGGTAGGTGATCCGCTTTACAATCCCTTCCGAGCTAAACCTGCCTTGGCAGAAGAACATCTGCCGCAGCGCATCCGACATCCCGAACAGCCCGCCCAAGCATTGGCAATTAAGCCATAGAGATCAGTAGTGGCTGCTGAAAATCTGTGGATTAATTGGGCAAGATAGCCAATATAGACAAAATGGGCTTCAGCCCCCGGCAAACCAGCTCTGCCCAGTACCTACCCATAGGAAAAACCCCCTTTACTTGCCTTTTTCTTCGGAAGATAGAGACCTAACCTCTACGTGGCCATTCTCCTAACTTGGTTTGGTACCCAGAGTTACAACGAACCCTCCTTTTGTTCACCCAATTTCCTAAGTCCAATCATGGCAAGGAGTAAAAACTTTTCCCCTTCGGCAGGATTCCGAAAATGGCAAAAGTCGAGCTAAATACCTTCGAGCGATTCCTGGCTGCTGCACTATGGCGCCGCTTGCCTGCAGGAGTTACCTGGGGAGGACGGTTCGATGGGTTAAAAAGGCACCTATGTTCGCCAAATCCTCTAACCTCGACTTTTGCCAATTTCCGGGATGCCAGGCTCCCGTTGGATGGTCTAATCCTTTGAAAATCTTGGCGTTAGGAAATTTGCGGACCAAAGAATCCTCAAAACTTAACTCCTTGAAATAACTCGACTTCTGCCATTTTTCCTAACTCCTTGTGTTTCCAGGAGTTAGGGCGAAGGGGGCCTTTGTTCATACAATTTCCTAACTCCAATATTCATAAGGAGTTAGAGCATTCCTCTTCCGGGCTGAAGCCAAAAATGGCAAAAGTCGAGCTAACTTGATTGCAAAAAATCAGCCCCACCCAAGTCAGCAGAACACTTCCGAGCCATGGAGTAGCCTTCCAGCTTCCTAGGTTCTTTATCGAATGGGGCGGACATCGGAGGGCCTGGCGCTGGAGCTGGGGCCGCTTTGCTCCACCACCCGTTGCCAACCCAACGGCACGGTGGGTCGGAACGGATCGCTGGTAAACCATTCGCCCAAGAGATTCTTAGCGTTGATTTTCAGATCGTCAAACCGGTAGGAGACGCGGTTATCGTTTGGCAACACAAGCATCAAGGCCACCGGCTTAAGATCCTCTTCCCGAAGGATCATTTCGGCGCGTTTGAAGTTGGCTCGGTCTTTTTGAAACTTCGGATAGGCTTCCAGCCAGATTTGACCACTTACCCCCGGCGGCGGCTCGGTGAGCCGAATCCAATACCGATTCCGTAAATCCGCCGCCGTGGAACCAAACAAAAACGGTAAGGGGCCGTCGGCTATTGCTTGGCCCTGTAATTCCGGCGGAAGGTTATATTGGATAACTTGCTTTTTAGTATAGTTATATTCATAAATTGCCTTTCCATCACAGATCCATTTTTCCGCCCGATCTCCGTAGATCTCAAACCGCCCCTTATCAGGAGCGGCATACCAAATTTTGCCTTCGTCCCGATGAGTGGGCCGGGGCGGTCCTCCGCCAGCCTCCTGCCCAAACACCCGATCATACTCAAACCGCCACACCTTGCACTCAAATGTCTTAACCGTTTTGCCCAAAGCCTCCCACTTTTGTAATACCCAATCTACTTGCCGTTGCTCTTCTAAGGTAAGAATGAATGGGGCCTGGGCTTCCTCCGGTTTCGGACGGCGATGGATCGTCGGCGCATCAGGCGGACGGATCGGAGGGTTCAGGGGTTCTCGAGCCTCCGGTGGAATCTGCACAGGCGGCTCCGGCGGATAACTCGGCCCCTGCTCCGCTCCCAGCAATCCTATCCAACCAAACACAATCCCAATCCCCCTTAACCCACCTAGTGCTTTCAGCCAATCCGCTCGCATCCTTTTCCTCCCTAAAGCTGCTCCAACTATCCCTTTAATTGCCAACTATCCCTTTAATCCTCCTAACCCCTTAGCCGACTGACGAGGAAGGAGAAACTTCAAACAATAATGACAATCCCGATGATGCTGAAGAACTACCAGTTGCCTGGGAGGCTGGTAGAGGGGCATTTTGTTGGCCGCTGACTCTATTGAAACCCTTTCCGGTCGAAGGCCTAAACCCACCAAAACAAAAGCAAAACCGACCAGTAGGGGCAAAACTTCCCCAGACTGCGGGCAACCTCTCAACAGAGCCTTAGCCGCTCTTATTCATTTACTCTAGATGCTACTACTTTCACACTGCCGCAAAAGTGGAAATCCAGGCTTGTTCCACGGCAACCGGAACTCCCGAAGGGTTCTCCAGTGCTTTTGCTGGAGCTAGTTGCAAACCTAGGACGCCCGCTTTTGCAGCGATGAAGCAACGGCTTGTCGATTCGGCGAAGGTATTATGTGTCCTTTTGTGTATGTCTTCTGTTTTGAGGGCATTCTTTGGGCGGAGAAACTCTTCGGTTATTTCCCAGACCAGGGATTCTGGCAAGTTTGGGCTAAAGGAGGTTCTGAAGATTGTACGCCCAAATCGCTCTTGGCCAAAGACCGATTTTCCATCCACTCCTTTCAAAAGACTTTGATGGAGTTAACAGATGATGTGGTATAGTGAAAATACACAAGCTAAGAGATCTAGGAAAAATAGGAACCAGCCTATAGTTACCCTTCCCCATATTCGCCTCCCAAACCGAACATCCGACCCGCTTGTTTTTTAAAATACCCTTATGTTTAGTGGCCCAAAGACACTTTAGGAACCTCAGTAAACTCCTGAATAAATAAACAATGCGAACTTTTGATTCGATAGGTGTTGGCCCCTACTCAAAGACCTACTATATGTAGGGAGCTAGCACTGCTAGCAACCCTATATATTGGGTTAGAGAGGATAACCCAACATCGAATATGCGTGCCCTGGTTATAGGGCTCGCTGTTATACACATCTTTGGCATGTATTTAGCCTCACCATGGCGGCAAATTTTGCCCCCACTAAGGAGATGTCAAACCTTTAAAACGTAGCTAATTGTTACTTTGGAGAAATGGGAGCATTTAGGAAAGAATCATTTCCAAGAACAAAATGTGCTTGGTTTCAAAGAATGTCTTGGCTAGATCTCCTATTTTATCCATTTTGCGTTGTTCAACGAGTTTTTGGGATTTGTCCAAAGTGAAGTTTTAACGCTTCAACGCCAACTTGTGTATAACAGAGAAGGTTATAGGGGAGGCAGATTGCTTGCTGATGGAGAAGCCAACTCCGGCGCATGACACCATCAGGCCCACAGCCCATGGCGTAGGAAAAAAAGTGGCCGAAATTTTTTCTACCTCGTTACTCTTTTGGCCTTCTTTTCTTCCAGGGTCAAAAAGCGTATTCTATTTCCGACCGGCCATGGCTCGCTGTTATACGTATCTTTGGGAGATTTTATCATCACAACGGTAGCGACTGACTGCCCCAAATAGGGGGTAAAAGAACCTTTCGAAAGATCCTAATTGCTACGGTGGAGAAATTGCATACTTTAGGAAAGATCTGTTGGAAGATCAGCAGATGCACGGTTTCGGAGACTGTTTTGGCTATATTGCCTATTTTATCCGTTCTGTGTTCTTCAACGAGCTTTCGGGATTTGCATAAACTGATATCCACGCACTTCAACGCCCACTTGTGTATCACAGCCAGCCGGCCATGGCTCGCTGTTATACACAAGTTAGAGTTCAGACGCTCGGACATCACTTTAGGCAAAGTAGGAAAACTCGTTGAACAACACAGCATGGATCAAATAAAAAATTTAGACAAACCATTTTCTGAAACTAAAGACCTCCTGATCTTTTA
Organism: Thermoguttaceae bacterium; assembly: GCA_025062105.1. Lineage (GTDB taxonomy): Bacteria > Planctomycetota > Planctomycetia > Pirellulales > Thermoguttaceae > JANXAQ01. Next base: position 16,562 of record JANXAQ010000059.1, on the reverse strand, counting down.
AATGATTTTTCCTAAATGGTGCAATTTATCCAAAGTAACCGTTGGCTTGTTTTGAAAGGTTGATTTATCCCCCGGATTGGGGCAATCGTTTGCTGCTGCTGTCAGGGTGAATCCATCCCAAAGATGTGTATAACAGCGAGCCGGCCATGGGAAGGCTTCAGAAATTAAGGACCTGCCTTTACCATTGGCTAGCTGGAAAGGGCCATTTCTAGCAGGCAAAAGAGTCAACATAGACGACCTACCGTTTTGGCGCCCCCCGGAGTGGCCCAACGTATTGGATTGGTAGCACTGCTAGCACCATACCTATAGTAGGTGCATACCTATAGTAGGTGTTCCAAGAGGAGTAGTTAAAGCCTACCGAATCAAAAGTTCATGAAGTCCCCTATATGTTCAGGATTAGGCAGGGGAGCTGATATATTTTTACCACTATTTGGCCCCCGATTTCTACTCCAATCAATAAGTTTCCCAGGAGTGCCAGGCACCTATCTCTGGTAGGTTTGAGGGGAGTGGTTCAATCCTAATCAGATCGAAGGTTCACAAAATTTACGGAAGATTCAGGATTTTGCGAGGTTACTCTATGAAAACTGCTGTCTTTAGCACCCGTTCGTACGACGAATGTTTCCTGAAAGCGGCCAATCAAAAGGTGGGCCATGAGTTACATTTTTTTGAAGCTCGGCTTACTTGGCACACATGCCGATTGGCCGAGGGGTTTCCGGCTGTGTGTGTTTTTGTCAACGATCAGTTGGATCGTCCGGTGTTGGAGAAATTGGCGGCTGGTGGTACCCGACTGATAGCACTTCGCTGTGCTGGGTTTAACAATGTGGATTTACGTGCAGCGCAAAGTTTGGGGTTTACTGTGGCCAGGGTACCGGCCTATTCTCCGCATGCCGTAGCAGAGCATACGATTGCTTTGGTGCTGGCGTTGATCCGGCGACTGCACAAGGCATATAACCGGGTTCGGGAGGGCAATTTTAACTTGGAAGGGCTTTTGGGGTTTGACTTGTATAGAAAGACGGTTGGGGTGATCGGCACCGGGAAAATTGGTTCTTTGGTAGCTAAGGCGTTTTTGGCGGGATTTGGTTGCCGGGTCCTATGCCATGATGTACACCCGAATCGAGAACTGGTTCAACTTGGGGCGGAGTATGTACGATTGGAAAGCCTCTGTGCGGAGAGCGACATTATTACCCTCCATTGTCCCCTGTTGCCTGAAACCTATCATCTGATTAATGAAACCACGGTGCACTACATGAAGGAAGGCGTAATTTTGATCAATACCAGCCGGGGGGCATTGGTGGACACCCGGGCTGTGATCCGAGGCTTAAAAACGGGGAAAATCGGCGGCCTAGGTCTTGATGTCTATGAAGAAGAGGCCGACCTGTTTTTCGAGGATCTATCCACCCGAATTATTCAGGACGATGTGTTCGCCCGGATGCTTACCTTTCCGAATGTGATTATTACTGGCCATCAGGCCTTTTTTACTCAGGAAGCCTTAGAGGCGATTGCTGCTCAGACGTTGGAAAACATTTCTGCCTTTGAGCAGGGGCTGCGGCCGCCCGGTCTGATAGAAGTGGAGAAAGTCTTAGCTGGCCAACTTTAATCTACACAAAATAGACAGTTTGCACAAAAAAAGAAGATTTGGTCAGCAGAATTGCTTTTCCTGATTTTATGGAACTCTTCTACCGAAAAGAAACCCATCTGGAAGATTCTGACCCAATAGCGAAGGGAACCTGGGCAAAATAGGCAATTTAGGAATCGTGGCTTTACCTTCGGAACTTCTCCCGCTCCTTTCCCGTACAGACTTTTTAGGCGCTCTTGCCAGCTTTTTGCATGGATGCAGACTGTGAGCAGCCCGGCTTACTCCAATCCAACTGGATATCCTAATTGTCCAGGCCATCCAGTGGCCGGTCGGATGGAGCCAGGGGCCCTTCGGAATGATCGACGGGAGCTCGGGACGGAGCAGCTCCGGGGATTGGCCGACCAAATTGGGCAACTGGTGCGCTCGGATCTGCGGCCCGAAGAGTTTTACGCGGAGTTTCTCAAACGAGTAGTGCCCGCCCTGGGAGCGGATCGGGGAATCATTTGGACTGTCCAAAAGGCAGAGCCCCCCAGGTTAGTGACCGAGGTACAGAGCGGCCGGGATGGACTGTCTGCAGAGAATCCTCCTCCGGCCTCTAGTTTTCAGCCTACCAGAGGACAAGGAGCCGAGTCGGCAATCAGCTGCCAGGTGGATTGGGCTTGCCAAGCCTGGCATCAGGAGCTTGTGCGGCGGGCAACAGCAACTCCTTTGGCTGCCCCTCCCCAAAGGGTGGAGCCGGCGACTGCGGCTGGGTCAGATACCCCCCCAGCAGGAGGCTGGCCGAGTAAAAATCCTACCGGTTGGCTTTTATTATTTGCGCCGATAGTCACCGAGGCGGAGCAGGCGGTGGTGGTGGAGCTAGTCCTGTCGGCATCCTGCGGTTTAGCTGCTCCTAGGTATCTTCGTCTATTGGCCCAGATGGCCGAGCTGGCAAGTCGGTATTTCCGTCGGCGTCGGCTTCAGCAGCTGCAAGAGGAAGTGGTCTTTTGGCGGCAATTGGAGCAATTTGCCCAGCAGGTACACGCCCGGCTGGAGGTAGCATGGGCTGCATATACATTAGTAAATGAAGGACGTCGGCTCCTCGGTTGCGACCGCCTCAGCCTACTGATCAAAGAAGCCAAAGGCTATCGGGTGGCAGCCATCAGCGGCAGTGCCGACTTTGACCCTCGAAGCCCTGCTTTGCGACTGTTGCGCCGATTGACCCAAGTCGTCTTAGACGCTCATGTGCCGCTCTACTATGACGGCAACTCAGACAGCTTGCCTCCTCAGGTGCAATCGCTGGTAGAAAATTATGTGGATCTTACCCACACGAAAGCCCTTTTGATCCTACCGCTTTGGCCCAGTGAAAAGGTTCTGTCTCAGTCTACAGGGCCGGGAGTTGGGGAAGAGGAACAGTCCATGGCTGCAGGATCAGCAGAGCCGGATGTCGCCGCTGGTTGGGGAAAGGTGCAGCCGATCGGCGCCCTGGTCCTGGAACAGTATCAAGCCGCGGAAATATCCGCGCCGATGCGGCAACGTTTGGAGCTCTTGGCTCAGCATGGCCAAATCGCCCTAAGTCATGCGCTACGATATGAAGGAATTTTTTTGCGGAGGGTCTGGGAGGCGTTGGGCCGACAGGGCTGGGTGGTTTGGTCTCGCAGTTGGCCGAAATGGGCCTGGGTCGCTGTGGGGGGGCTGATCCTCACAGGCCTGTTGATATGGACTCCCGCCCGATTGGAGATAGAGGCCACTGGAACGTTAGAACCTGTGGTTCGGCAGGATGTTTTTGCTGGCATCGACGGCCGGGTAGAAAAGGTGCTGGTCTGCCATGGGGATCAAGTCGAAGGTCCTGAGCCGACAACAGGTCGGCCTGGCACCTTACTATGTATGTTACGGAACTACGAATTGGAGGAGGAATTTGCCCGAATTACTGGGGAACGTGCGACACTGGAGGAGCGATTGGCGGCGGTCAGCCGGGCGTTGCTCGAACGGCAGCTTGGGCCGGTGGAATCGGATCGGCTCTCTGCTGAACAAGCGGCATTGCGTCAACGGCTTCAAAGCCTAGAAGCGCAGCTTGCTGTATGTCGCCGGAAGCAGGAACAGTTATATATCTATAGTCCGATCGCCGGGCAAGTGATCACTTGGGATGTGGCGGGCCTGCTACAGCATCGGCCCGTTCAGCGGGGAGATCGATTGCTGCGGATTGCCAAAACCGACGGCCCCTGGCAAGTGGAATTGCAAGTGCCGGAGGATCGGATCGGTCATGTACTTCGTGCCAAATACCAGGCCGATGGGCCGCTACGGGTTCGGTTTCTGTTGGCCGCCGATCCGACAGTCTCCTACGAAGGCCAACTGGTAGAGCTCGACTCAACAGCCCAGGAGCGACCTGGCGGGGGCCGGAGCATCTTGGCTAAGGTGCAGATCGAGGCCAGTCAGATTCATGCGTTGGTTCCCGGAAGTCAAGTGCGTGCCCGAGTGGATTGTGGCCGTTGCTCGCTGGGATACCGATGGTTTCATGATCTAGGTGCCTGGCTACGCCGGGTATGGTTCCAATGGTAATGGTTGGCTTTTGCCCATAAGGTCTGGGTAGGGAGAGGAAAGTTATATGGACGAATTATTATATCAGTTCCGCAGAACACCGCCCCGATCTTTGGGCACCTACTTCGCATTGGGAGCAGTGGTTTTGATCGGAGGGAGCCTAGGAATCAGTTTGGGCTACGGTGCCGAAGGCACACCAACCGCCCTCCGAACTACGCCAGGGCGAGCTTCGCCACTGGCTGGAGCAGAACAGTCATCCAACCCACCGAGCCAGCTTGTGCTCCGGCAGTGTTTGGTTTCGCTCATCCAAGAGGTTCAGGTGCCGGCGCAGGCAGCTGGGGTATTGGTCGAAATTACAGTGCAAGAGGGGCTGGCCGTCACGGCAGGCCAGCTGCTGGCCCGGATTGACGACAGCCAACCGATGTCCGACCACCAGGTGGCCACTCTGAAGCTGCAGGCAGCTCAGGAGAAAGCTAAGAACGATATTTCGGTTCGGTATGCCCAGGCGGCAGCCGAGGTCGCCCGCATTGAATACGAACAGGCATGGCGGGCCAATCAGAAAAATCCCGGCACTATTTCCGAAACAGAGGTCCGGCGGTTGTATCTGGCGCATCAGCGAGCTGCTTTAGGCGTCGAACAGGCCTTACTAGATCAACGGTTGGCTAATTTAGAGGCGAAAGTGCTGGAAGCCCAAGCAGCTGCTGCCAGTTTTGAGGTACAACGTCGGCGGCTGGTTAGCCCGTTGGACGGCGTAGTGGTGAAAATATTTAAACGACCTGGGGAATGGGTCCAGCCAGGCGATCCAGTAGTCCATCTGGTCCGAATGGATCGGCTCCGAGTGGAAGGGATGGTTCCGGCGGTGGATCAGCGGGATCGGGACGGACGGCTGTTGGCCCGCGGTTATAGTCCGGCAGAAATCGACCGCTGTCCCGTCTCAGTCCACGTAGAGTTTCCAGGCGGACGGCGGGAAACCTTTACCGGCCAAGTGGTGTTCGTCAGTCCGTTGGTCCAAGCGGGCGGCCAATACCGCTTCTGGGCTGAAGTAGAAAACCGAAAACAAGCCGACCATTGGCTCCTGTTGCCAGGTCTGCTGGCCGACGTTACCGTGCACCTGCAACCGGCCAAGAAAACTCCATGAACTGCGGAAAAGAACAAGCAATGATCATTAGTCCAAAGATTTTCCTACCCTGGGCTGGAACCGCCTCTGTTCGACGGCATCAAGTGGGGCTGGCCGACTAGGTGACCATACCCCTGCTGCGTCTGCTGGAATGAGGTTACCAAACGGGGATGGAGGAAAATCTCATGGCGGTCTGCGCCCCAACCAGTCCGATGGTTTCCAGTACGGATCGGGCGCTGCCGGTGCGGCGTCGGCCTGAGGTGGAAGTCTATGCGCAGCGGTTTCAAGGTCGGCCTTGTTGGGTGATCAAGGATCCGGTCAGTCTTCAGTATTTTCGGCTTCAGGAGGAGGAATACCTGCTTTGGCAGATGCTGGACGGTCGGCATAGTCTGGAGCAGATGCAGAAGGAGTTTGCCAAGCGATTTCGGCCCCGTAGCATACGGACAGAGGAAATCCAGCGATTTGTGGCGATGTTGCACCAAGCAGGGTTGGTGCTGTCGGATCGGCCGGGACAAGCGGCGGAGCTTTATCGGCAGGCACAGCAGAGGCGGCGCTGGCGATGGCTAGCCGGAGCAAGCAACCTGTTGGCCATCCGCTTCCGAGGAATCAATCCGGACCCTCTTTTAGATTGGTTGCTCCCGTATGTAGGTTGGCTTTTTTCGCCGGCCGCCGTTTGGGTCGGCTGTCTGATGATTCTGCTGGCCCTGGTAAGCGTGCTGGTGTATTGGGAGCAGTTTGTTGCCCGACTGCCAGAAATGCAAACATTTTTCCATCTGAGCAATATTCCCACACTGATGGTGGTTTTGGCCGGGATGAAAGTCTGCCATGAACTGGGGCATGGTTTGGTCTGTAAGCGGTTGGGCGGCTGCTGTACAGAACTGGGGCTGATGCTGTTGCTATTTACGCCCTGTCTTTATTGCAATGTGTCGGATGCCTGGCTATGGAAGAACAAATGGCATCGGGCGGCTGTTTCGGCAGCTGGCATTTATGTGGAATTGGTACTAGCCAGCCTGGCCACTTTTCTTTGGTGGTGGACAGAACCGGGCCTGTTGCAGCAATTAGCTTTAGCGGCCATGGTGCTTGGCTCGGTGAATACGGTGCTGGTGAACGGAAATCCCCTTTTGCGATACGACGGCTATTACCTTCTAGCCGACCTGCTGGAAACCCCAAACTTGCAACAAAAAGCCTCCTCGCTGCTAGGCCGATTGGCAGGCCGATGGCTGTTGGGACTGCCAGAACCGGAAGATCGCTTTCTGCCGGATCGGTATCGGGGATGGTTTTTGCTCTATGGGCTAGCAGCCGGTGTGTATCGATGGCTCATCCTGGCGGGAGTCTTGTGGTTTTTGTGGAGGGCGTTGGAACCGGTTCGGCTGCAGGTGATTGGCCAAGCATTGGCCGGGGCGACCCTGGTGGGTTTGGTGGGCTGGCCTGGGTATCGACTGGTTCGCTTTTTCACTACTCCAGGAGCTAGCGGCCGGATCGACCGGCGCCGGGCCATGGTGAGCCTGACGGGGCTGGGCGTGTTGGTGCTGGCCGCCTTAGCTATCCCGCTGCCGCACTATGTAACCTGTCCGGTAGAAATTCGGCCCTCCGGAGCCACCCCCGTGTATGTGGAAGTGCCGGGCCGATTGGTTACGGTGCTAGCGCGGCCTGGTCAATGGGTGCAAGCAGGCCAATTGCTGGTGGAGCTTCAAAACCCCGAGGCCCAGTTGGACATCGCCCGCTTGGAGGCGATGCGGGATGAATACCAGCTGCGTGTCCAAACCACCCGATGGCAACAGGTGCGAGACCCGGAAGCCGCCGCCCAACTCCGACAATTGGAAGAAGCCCTCCGAAGCGTGGAAGAGCAATTGGCCAAACGCCGGGAAGATTTAGGCCGACTGAAATTAGTTGCCCCCAAAGCGGGCATGGTCTTTGCCTCCCCCCGCAAAGAGCCGGAAGGGCTAGATGCTGACGGCCAAACCTCCCTTGGCCGACTCCCCAGCTGGAGCGGCACACCGCTAGACTCGCAAAATCTGGGCGCCTGGCTAGCCCCGGGAACCCTCCTGTGCCTGATAGCCGATCCTGCCCAAATGGAAGCCGTTCTTTTCCTCGACCAAACGGATGTAAAACTAGTCCTGGAAGGCCAGCCGGTCAAAATCCTATTAAATGCCTACCCGGATCGAGTCATCCGCCGACGTCAAACAAAGGACGGATCCGTGGAATTGACCATTGCCGAGCTAAGCCGATCGGAAATGGACCCTGCTAGCTGGGCAGCCGAGTCCAAAACCGGCCGCCTACCCAGAAGCGTGGCAAGCCCCGAAAAGTACCTTCCCAACCGGCCTAAGTACCAAGCCCGGGTACTTTTAGACAATCCGGATGGCCTACTGCAGCCAGGCCTAACCGGTCTGGCCCGCATCCGAACCGAAAACCTCTGCTTGGCCCACCGACTCTGGCGACTGGTTTGCCAAACATTCCGGCTAGAATAAAGAGCAAGAACCTCTGCAAATCCTGCACATGTAGTGAACTTTATGGACTTTTGATTCTATAGCCGTTCGGTTCTTCTATCCGAACACCTACTATCTATTGGGTGCCAACAATACTGCAGCTCTATATGTTGTGTTAGAGGAGGGGGATCCAAAATGGTACAAAAATATCCCCCTTGAATGATGCAGAGGTTCCAGCAATAGATTTGTAAAGCTTTGGTGCGGTGGAAAGAATGTCGGAGTGGGTAAGAGGCTATCCTAAAATGGAGATTTGGCTGGTTTCCAATGGGTTTTGGCCGACCGGCTCCTAGCCTTCCGACTCCTTAAAAACAGGGATTTTGGGGATTCTGGGGCATTGCGGAAGGAAAACTCCTTTCATCATAGGAAATGCTTTTTCCGACAGCCTCTTAGTTCGACTTTTGCCATTTTCCCTAAGTCCTTTTGTTTCCAGCAGTTACGACGAGAATCCCTTTTGTCCACACAATTTCCTCCGTCTAATAGTTACAAGGACTTAGAGTTTTCCCCTTCCGGGAGAAGGCCTAAAATGGCAAAAGTGGAGCTTAGAGTTTGGATTCGTCAATGGCTTGGCCGTCTTTGCGGTTGCCCAGATAGCTGAACATGAGCGGATCGACCGAGAAACTGATCGTTCGGACTGAACCGTCGCAAAAGACCATGTTGCAGCCGCTCGGATGCGGCCCGCCAAACCGCCAGGGGAACGACACACCAGGCCGATCCCGAGTGGGCACTTCACTAAGCGCCGGATTGCTGGGGTTGTAGTAGGTCAGCCGATAATTGTCCACATTCGGGCCGCAGTACATCGACTCGTTGTCGCCGCCCTCGGCCGAGTCATAGTAACGATCGGTGTTCATATACTTTTCGCCAATAAGGATGGTGTTGCTGGTGCCGTCTTTGATATGGGCCATTTGGATCTGGCTCTGGAAGAAGCAGACGCCGTTCCGGTTGACGACGACAGCGGCGGTGGGCCAACCAGTGTAGGTTCCGGCGTCGATGGCCGACAGATCGGTCAGAGAACCAGGGCCGGGCCATTCGAAGGAAGCAGAATCGCTTCCGGTATTGATGGCGTAGTCGGTTTTGGCCGCACCGGAGATAGGATTGCTGTTGGTCGGTTTGCTAGACGGATAAAGACCGGGTCGGCGGCGGGAGGGACAATTGAGCATCTGCAAGGGCGTCATCACCACAGTGGCGGCGGCAGCCAGTTTTTCCGATTGGCTCCGGCCGGCGCCCAAATTGCGCAGGCCCTCTTGTTCCAGATAAGCGAGTAGGTTGTATATCCAGCCCCCCGGCTGTTGGGGGCCGTAGCCTCGGTCCGGATCGCCCACCCAGTAATATCCCCATCCGCCGGTGGGCAGATGCCCTTGGGCTTGTTCATGGTGCAGCGCAGCCAGGCCGAGCTGCTTGAGGTTATTCATACATTGGGCGCGTCGGCCCGACTCTCGGGCGCCCTGCACCGCCGGCAATAGCAGCGCTATCAATATCCCAATAATAGTTATCACCACCAAAAGCTCCACGAGGGTGAACCCATGTAGGGTTGGCTGAAAGTTCTTGCCTTTCCCCCAAGGCAATCTTTCCAGTGCCTCTACATACCGGAAACCCTCGGCTTGAGGAATCGGACTACCATGCTCCTTGGGCAGAAGCAACCAGGGTGGCGACAAGGCAGCTCGATAGCGGTAAAAGATAACCCTATTCTGAGAAAGCAACGAAAATCTTTTTCCTCGCCTACTTAGTTGCCATGCAGATCCCATAAGAGATTCCTTCGGAGCCAGAGACATGGAAGTGTCCAAGAAACCCAAATCCATTGGCCCGCCCTTCTTTATTTATATCCGAAAGATGCCTCAGAAGCAATTGGCAAAAATCCTCTCTCTTGGGCCGTAAGGGAGCAGGATTTCCAGCTTCCGAAACCATCCGGATTGACGGTGCCTTGCAAACAACTACCATTGGACTTAACGGAAAGAATGTTCTGGAGAAGGAAAAATGTCTTGGGGAGGGGGCGTCCGCTCTGAACCTGTAGTCCAGCCGAACCTCTGCCCGACCTTTCTAGCGGAGGAGAAAGGCCCTGTTTCGGGATTGCTGTGTTGGCGGGAGGTAGGATCCAGACTCCCTGGAGTTGCTTTCGTGTGATTCCAGCACAAGCGGTAGTCCAGGCTTGTTCTCACCCAAACGGGAACTAAAACACTGGGAGCTTCTAACAAAATGAGGTGACTTTCCCTTTATGAGCGGCAAGGTGCTTCTACAAAATCCAAACATCCGGTATCGGCTGCCCTAGGGGGTTGAGTGGGTAGTTCAAACTGTTATGGAACCTCTGCAAAATCCTGAACACGTAGTGAACTATAGGAACTTTTGTGTCAGCTGGGAGGCATTTGCTTTTGCCGAAGGTACTACTATATGCTGGGTACTAACAGCGCTAGACTACCATATATTGGGCTGAAGCTGGGACAAACCAAAATGGTATCAAAATATCTGCTTGGAATTATGCAGACCTTCCTTATCATTCGGCCCAGGTCCATGCAGAAGGACTCCCTAAGGAGAAGCGGAGATGGCTGATCCGCAGCTTGGAGTGGCGATTCACGGGGCCGGTTGGGTGGCAGGTGCTCATGGGCGCAGTTGGCTCAAACAGTCTCAGGTGCGCATTATTTCCATTAGTGATGTGGATCGGCAGCGGGCAGAGCGATTGGCCAGCCAGTTGGGTCTTCAGTGCGCCATTCGGGAATCTTTAGAGGAGGTGTTGGCCGACCCGGCAGTGGATATTGTGGATATTTGCACCCCTAGCCATCTGCACGCCCAACACGGCATCCAAGCCGCGCAGGCCGGTCGGCATATCCTGGTGGAAAAACCGATCGCTTTGACTCTTTCGGAGCTTCGGTCGTTGCGGGAGATGGTCCAGCAGGCCGGCGTAAAAGGGATGGCCAGTTTCGTTCTCCGCTGGAATCCGATGCTCGAGACGATCCATCGGCTGATACAGTCGGGAGCCATTGGACGGGTCTTCTACGCCGAGGCAGATTACTGGCATAACATCCCTTGTACCCATCATGCTTGGCCATTACATAGTAAACGGGCCACTGCGGGCAGTGCGATGCTTTTAGCCGGCTGCCATGCGGTGGACATTCTCCGGTGGCTTTTAGCCGACGAAGCCGAGGAAGTCTCTGCGGTAGGCACTAATCCGACCGGCCGGTTTGAGTATCCGCCCAATGTGGTGGCCTGGATACGCTTTCGTGGGGGAGCGGTGGGGAAGGTATCGGTCCTTTTGGATTGTCAGATGCCCTACCGTTTCCAGGTGGAATTGGCGGGCACCGAAGGAACTATCTGGCAGAACCGGATTTGGTCTAGTCGGCTCTTCCCGTGCCAGAGCGGCTGGACCACGGTGCCAACGGTGCTGCCCGATTCGGCGGATGTGCAGCATCATCCGTTTGATGCGGAGATCGGGCATTTCGTACAGTGCATCTTAGAAGACCAAGAAAGCCACTGCAGCATTGCTGACGCTTACTATAGCCATGAAGTGTGTCTAGCCATCGACCGTTCCCTGGCCCAAGGTGGTCAACCGGTCCGGTTGCCCTTGGAATAGAGTTGGTATCTGTGGGTCAAGAGCCCAATACCCAATGACTGATAGGTCCGGTATTTACTCTGGTTGGAATCGAGTTGGTATCTGGCTGTTGGTCAAGGGAGAGGCTGGAGGGGTTCGATGCGCCAGGCTTCCAGGGCTTTGGGTGTGGAGACGATCAGGATGGGCTGTCCCTGGAACATGCCAGCAGCCAGTCCGCAAAGAGCCTCACCATAACAGAAAGTATCTATCCGGTTGCCGTCGGCGCCGACCAGATGAATGGAGCCGTCCGGACCTGGGAAAATCCAGTGCTTCGGCCGATTCGGCACCAGTTGCCCGACAAAGACCGGTTCAATAGGATGTTCATGTCGTCCTTTGGGCAGCGGATAGGTCCAAAGTTCTTTGCCCGCAAGATCAAAGCCTACTATGACCATTTGGTCGAGGGTGGTAAAGTGGATGCCGCACCATTCGGGCTGACCGTCGCCAGTTAGATCCTGGGCAAAAGCCGCATATAAGACCCGATTAGGCAACATGAGTTCCGCCTGACGTTGACCGTCGGAGTCTAGGCCGATCAAACTCGCTCCGGAATGGGTGCACCAGAGGAGACGTTTGCCTTGAGCGTCCGAGGGGCCTACAGCCAGCCGAACCACATTTTCGATCTGTCGAAATCCCCAACGGCGGTCTTTTTTGGCCAAATCCACTTGCTGAACGCCTACGGGGCCCCAGTAACTGACATACAGTTCTATTTGTCCGTCGGTATTCAGATCGGCCAATAGAGCGTCATAAATTCCTGGATGAGGATTCTGGAGGGCGTCGGCTGGGAAGCGGAAGAGTTCCTGAAACTGATCGTTGAATAGATGAACACGTTGCTGACCTGGGGCCAAGGCGCCAAACAGCCGGCGGCCGTCGCCTCCTACGCCAGTAATCAGAAAAGTAACCGCCTCCTGCGGCTGCAAGCCGAGATCATAAGTGTGTAAAAGTTTACCATCCGGTGAAAATTCACATACCCTCTTAAAGCCATCGACCACCAGGATCCGAAGCGATCCATCAGGCCGGTCCACCACCAGAATGTTGCCCGGTTGAATGCACTGCTGGGATTTCCACAACGGCTGAAGCCGAAAGCCGGTAGGTTCCGATTTCGGTTCGATCTTCGCTGGGGGGATTTCCATCTGTTGCTGAAAGATGCCTTCGGGGGGTTTGCCTTCCATGGCCCGTTGCAAGGCGGCTTCGTATTGCCGGACTCTTTCCTGAAACGGAGCCAATGCCTGCTGATAGATATCTTGGCCGGCAAGGAGTTTTTCGATTTTGGCGGGTAATTCCGTTTCCAGGTTGGGCGGCAGGCCGATCTGATAGTCTTGCACGCGTCCATCCTTGCCGATGAGAAAGCTGGCCGGGATCCCCGGAATCATAAACAATTGACTACCTTGCCCTTCCAGATCCCGAACCATCGGTACAGTTACTTTTAGTTCTCCAAAAATCTGCTCCAGCTGCTTGTTTTCCACCGTAGGGGGAGCGACACTAACCGCCAAAAACACGACCTGGGGATTTTCTTTATATTTTTGAAAGACTTTTTCCAGTTGAGGGAGCATCTGTCGGCACGGTGCACACTGAGGCCCCCAAAAATCCAGATAGACCACCTTCCCGGCCAAATCTTTCGGCGTTACTGGTTTGCCGGAAAGATCGGTAAATTTAAAATCCGGTACCTGTTTGTTCAACAATTGGACGGGGTCTGGCAGCGTGCGGGGATCCGGCGGGATGAAATATTTGACCAGCTTGGCATCCGGCGGAACCTCAAACACAAAGGCTTTTGGATCCTTCGGCGGCTGAAAGGTGGCCGAATGAAAATCAGCCACTAAGAGGATTTCATCCGGTTTGGCGTCTTGAGGAAATTGAGCGGCCAACATCTGCGTGGGATATTCGATGCGCCGCAGCAGAAATTCTTTTTTATCCACCCAGAGAATTTGAATTCCTTCAGGCTGCCGGATCTGGACTCGGTAGCAGGGATGTTCGCCCAGGTCGCCCGGCTCGATCAGTTCCGCTTCAACACCCTGGGGGAGGATCCGCGGCAGAGCGTTTTTTTCCAGTAGCAGTAGGGGCTGAGGCGGAGGGCCAGCAATACCTCCAGTAAGCACCTCTGCCAAAATCGCATCTTGCTGAAGATCCTTCAACGTCAATTCCGCCGGGGCGGGGAGCTCTAGAACCTGTCCGTGCAAGTCTTGGATAGCCGCACGCAACTGCTTGCCGTCGCAGACCAACTTGATCTGATAGACTTCCATCCGGAGCCGATTGGGCCGATGAAAGCTTACGGCAAAATCTACTTTGTCATCCACCAGCACCTCTCGCCCCCGTCGCATGTAGAAGCGCAGTTCACCAGTGTCGGCATATTGAGAGGCCGTTTGATAGGCCTTGACCATCGCTTCCAGAACCCCTCGGGCGGTGGTAGGGGGTTTTTCGGACCCTTGGCCCCCTGAGGGCAGACTATCGCCAGAGGCCCGCACCGCACCGGTTTCGGCCACTTGTTGTCCGGCCCTGTTACAGCCTTCTAGGAACAAGCCAAGAAGGCCTAGGAAGCCTCCCATCCCGTAATATATACAAATTTTTATTACTCTTCCGATACCCCCATGCCCCCCCCAAAGCTTCCGCCTCGATCTGCTCCTATCCTCTACGTGGCAACTTACCTGCGGCTTCCTGAAACCGTACATGGTTCCAACGTCTCCTTTCGGCAAAAAGAGGACCAATGGCGAATGGCTTCTAGGGCATAAGTCCCTTGCGGGAGGACTTGCTGTTATTGTTTCTAGCCGAAATAGACTCTGGCGGGTAGAGCAACTTCTTGAGTGAGCTAGCCGGAGTCGATAAGATGGAAAAAGGATTCAAGAAAATCATTTGCCTATTTGCTCTATCTTGCCTATTTTAGGATAGTTGACCAATGGGCTGGTTACTCCGGTATGGGTTGGATCTTCAGGGGGAACTGGAGTTGGACGAACGGGTGCTGGTGGCCGGGGACAAAACCCCCCCTCCAGAGGCGCCTCCCCCCCTACAGCAGTCCTTGGCCACTGCCCTGGAAAACCCGGTGGGCTTTCCTCCGCTGCGGCAATCGATTATTCCGGGCGATCATGTAACGTTGGTCTTAGAGGACGGTCTGCCGGAACCAGCACTACTGGTCCAGAGTTTGGTCCAACTGCTCCTGGAGGCGCAGATTGCCCCCCAAGACATTACCATTTTATGTCCGGCGGGGCAGAGCCAGGCAGAGCTGCGGGGCATCAGGCGGCTTCTGCCCGAGTCGGTCGGCCGACGGATGCTGTGGCTTGTGCATGATCCGGCCGATCCTGGGTGTTTGGCCTATTTGGCTTCCACGGAAGCAGGCCATCGGGTACTTTTGCATCGGGCCATTGTGGATGCCGATGTGGTGCTGCCGATTGGTTGTCAGCAAAGCGAGCGGGCGCCGGACTATTTCGGACTGTTTGGGGGAGTTTATCCTACCTTTTCCGACCTATCCGCCCAACGGCGTTTTCGCGCTTGGGGATTTCGGCCCCAGGGAGCAGCGGAAAAACGGGTTTTGATGGCTGAGGTGCGGGAGGTGGCTTGGCTTTTGGGCTCGGCCTTTGCCATTCAGATAGTGCCCGGACCAGGCCACCAAATCATCCAGATCTTGGCCGGGGAAATTCGCCAAGTGGGTCGGGCCGCCGCCCAACGCTACCAGACACTCTGGAAACGCTCGGTCCCCCGGCGGGCTCGCTTGGTGGTTGCTGCCATTACGGGAGGACCCACTCACCAAAGCTGGCAGAGTTTAGCCCGTGCCTTGGCCACCGCTCGCCGTCTGGTCGAACCGGGCGGCGCGATTGCTGTCTGCTGCTCTTTGTGCCAGCCCCCAGGTCGGGCAATCCAAGCCCTGATCGGCGCCAAACATCCGCTGCGCGCCTTGAAACGCTTCGGACCCAATCTGCCCGAAGATACCCTCCAAGCGGTTCAATTGCTCCGCACCCAACGCTATGCTCGGGTCTTTCTGCTTAGTGGTCTGGAAGACCAACTGGTCGAGGGCCTGCGATTGACCCCATTGGCTGATTTCGGCCAATTGGTTCAATTGGTTCGGCAGGCCCCCTCCTGTATCGTACTGCCCGAAGCCCAATATGCGATGGTCCAAGTACAACCGACCTCATAGCTCCCTGCCCGGGCATTCCACAAGAAGCCAGACAAGACGATAAGAGAAACTTCCGGCTGGCACCAAAACAAGCTGCTTATGCCCGATGCCGAGAGGCTGTCCGAAAAAGCATTTTCTATGATGAAAGCAGGTTTTCTTCTTCAATTCCCCAGAATCCCAAAATCCCTGTTTTTAAGGACTCTGAGGAATCGAAGCCGGTCGGCGAAAACCCATTGGAAACCAGCCAAATCCCAATTTCAGGAAAGCCTCTTAGCTCCATGGTTGACAGTTTGGCTTTCGTCTCGGAAGGGAAAAGTTCTAACTTTTTGTATCTGTGACAGATAGTGCCTCTAGCAAAATGGACGAGCCTATTGCCTTCCAAAGGGGCAGGTAGCATCTAAGAACTATTTGGATTTTCATTTTGTGAGAGGTTCTGCGCTGGACTTTTGCTATTTTTGACTTCCTGTCGAAAGGAGAAAGCCTCGCCTCCCAGGAATTATTGGACTTAGGGAACCTCTGCAAAATCCTGAACATATAGTGAACTTCGTGAACCTTCGAGTCTCTAGCTGTTCGGTTGTGCTACCTGGGCACGTACTATCTACTGGGTGCTGCAATGCTAACACAACTATATGTTGTGTTAGAGAGGACCGGCCAAAATGGTATAAAAATATCCCCTTTGAATTATCCAGGGGTTCCTTAGGAATTCGACTTTTGCCATTTTTCCTAAGTTGTTTTGTTACCAGAGGTTGTAACGTACCTTTCTTTGGTTCCCACAATTTCCTAAGTCCAATAATTTCAAGGAGTTAGAACTTTCCCATTTCGGCAGAAGACCAAAATTGGCAAAAGTCGAGTTAGGAAATTGCCTGACCTAAACGAAGCGCCGTGACTGCTGAGTAGAAACGAAGTTAGGAAAATGGCAAAAATCCAACTGGAGCAACAGCGGTTAGAAACAATGTTAAAAGTCGCAGTTCGAACGGTTTTCTTTGGCAGAGAGTAAAATGGCCGTACCAAACTCCCAAACAGAAAAATTACGCCGGATTCAGGAAAACCTAGCTAGAGTTTTAGATCGGATCGCCGAGGCGGCCCGCCGCAGTGGTCGCAGTCCGGAGCAGATCCGACTGGTAGCCGTTACGAAATATGTGGGTCCGGAGGAGATTCGGCTTTTAGTTCAGGCCGGCTGTGGCCTTTTGGGT
>JANXAQ010000295.1 GCA_025062105.1 Thermoguttaceae bacterium | reverse complement strand
CTACGACCTTCAGGAAGCAGCTCTCCAAAAAGCCAGACAACGCTACCGCTACTGGGCAGAAAAGGCTCTTCGTGGGACCGGTCCGGTGCGGCAATTGGCCGAACACGCCTGCCAAGTCCTGGAACACATCCTCAACTACTTGGAAGAGTAAGAACTTCTCAAAGGCTCGCCTAAACGGGGATTTGACTGGTTGCCAATGGGTGTTGGCCGACCGGCTCCAATCCTTCAGAGTCCTTAAAAACAAGGCTTTTGGGATTCTGGGGCATTTAGGGGCATTTGGGAAGGAAACCGACTTTCATCATAGAAAATGCGTTTTCGGACAGCCTCTAAAGCTCTGTTGAAAGGTTGCCCGCAGTCTGGGATGTTTTGCCCATCCTGGTCGGTTTTGCTTCCGTTTTGGTGGGTTTAGGCCTCCGACCGGAAAGGGTTTCAACAGAGCCAGTTTCTAACAAAACGAGCTTTCCTACCATCCTCCAAGTGGACAGGAAGCACCGAACCATCTAGATTTTCATTTTGTTAGAGGCTGTCGGGGGAACTCTTCAGCGGAGCGGAGGACGCATTTATTTTTGCTTCCGAAATCGCCCTACCGTCTCGCTGCCGCGTAAGCGGAAATCCAGATTGTTTATCCAGTGTTTTTACCGAACCGAAGCCCTACTCTTGCTGGCCAGAACTATGGCAGCTTCTTCATTCGGCGGAAGTGTTACAAAAGTTTTGGGGTTGCTAGAGGAACAATAGTATGCTATTTGGATCGGCTGAACAAGACAGTGGAGCGATCCTTAGCCGGGAACAATCCCGGCTGTTGGATCGGTTGGCTATGGAACAATATGGCATGTCCGGCCTGGTACTGATGGAGAACGCAGGCCGGGGCGCGGTGGATGTGCTATGTCGGCTAGAAGGGTGCTTTAGACCAGCAGAGGCCAGGGATTCCTGTTTCCCGGATTCCTATTTAAAAGAGGCCCGCATGAGCCCAGATTTAAAAGAGGCCCCAACGAGGCCAGAGACGTCAGTTTCCAACGGCCCCTCCGTTGGCCAACTCACCAGTGCCTCCGCTGCCTCCTTGAGGGCGGAATCCACATGGGGACAAAAAGCTTTTGATTGGCATCGGTTGCAGGTGCGGCATCAGGATTTTGGCGGGCCGGTGGTCATTTGTTGCGGTCGGGGAAATAATGCTGGCGACGGCCTGGTGATGGCTCGGCATCTTTGGCTTCGGAGACATCCGGTCCAGGTGTTTTTGTGGTCCAAGCCAGAGGAGCTATCCCCGGATGCCGCGGCCAATTACGCCATTTTACAAAAGGCAGGTTTTCCGATAGAATGTTTTCCTACCGGGCATGAGCCAGAGCGGTTGGCCCAGGCCTTGGCAGAGGCGTCTTGGATTGTCGATGCCTTGTTGGGCACCGGCGCCCGAGGCCAGCCCCGACCGCCATTGGATACGGTGATTACCCAGATCAATAGTGCTGGGAAGCCGATCCTGGCTGTGGATTTACCGAGCGGCTTGGATTGCGACACTGGCCAGGCCAGCCAGCCGACCATCCGGGCTACCGTTACCTGCACCTTTGCGGCGGCCAAACCGGGACTGGTGCGGCCGGAAGCCCAGGAGTACGTCGGCCGCCTTGTGGTCCTGGACATTGGCGTCCCACCCCCACTCCTTCCCCAGGTGCTTGCCTACAGCCCCCCTGAGCAGTCCACCCCTTAACTGCCTGTTGTCCCCCCTTTATAAAACCTTCATCTTTCTGGAGGAACAGCCATGACAATGCGTTCTAAGCCCTTTTTGTTTCCTGTGAGAAACCGATATGGAATAGGTGCTTTTATTAGAGGATTTGTTGCCGTTGGCGTCTGGATTGGTTCGACGTTGGGGGCAGAATCGGCTTCGCCGCCTGCTTGGCAGGCGAAAATGGCCGAAGGGCATCGGCTGTTTGCGGCGGGGGATTACCAGGCCGCCCGAACCGCTTATAGCGAGCTGGTTCAGTCGGCGGACGCCCCGGGCCATTACAAATCAGCCGCCCAGTTGCAGATAGCCGCCTGTTATGCCCGCCAAAAACAATATCCGGAAGCCGAGGCCGCCTATCGGCAATTGCTCCAGATGCCGGATGTACCGACCCATCACCGATGGGAGGCCGAGCAGTGTCTTGAGGAACTAGCCCGCCTTCGGCAGGGCCAGCCTGCCCAAGACCCCAACCAGGGCCGAACTCCGCTGCCGAAGCTTCCGGAACCTGGAGTAAAACTTTATGTGGCCCCCGACGGCGACGACTCTGGCCCCGGCGATTCCAACAAGCCGTTTGCCAGCCTGGAACGCGCCCGGGATCGGATTCGGGAGCTGAAGCGGCAGGGTGGGTTGCCGCCGGGGGGAGTAGCTGTGTTTTTGCGAGGCGGTCGATACATCCGGCGGCAAAGTTTCGTGCTGACAGCCGAAGATTCCGGTACTCCAGAAGCCCCCGTTGTCTATCGGGCCATGCCGGGCCAGGTTGTCTGGTTGGACGGCGGCCTGCTGCTTCGGGACTTCCAACCGGTCCAAGATCCGGCTCTGTTGGCCCGGTTGCCGGAAGAAGCCAGGCAGAAAGTTGTTCAGGTAAATTTGAAAGCAGCCGGTCTGCAAGACTACGGGAAACTAGTTCCATTGGGATTTGGACGAGCCTATGCGCCGCAGTTAGAGGTCTTCGTCAATGATCGGCCGTTAATCGTGGCCCGGTGGCCCAACCAGGGATTTGCCCGGTTGGTCAAACCAGTGGCCGAGGACGAAAAAGGCTTTACATTTGAATACGAAGGCGATCGGCCAGCCCGATGGACCAAGGCGCCGGATGGTTGGCTGTATGGGTATTGGGTGCATTTGTGGGCGGATAATTACGTGCCGATTCAAGGGATCGACCCGGAACGTCGGCAGATTCGGACCGGCGACCGGGTCGCCTATGCTGGCATCCGGGCCGGGGCACCCTACCACGCCCTGAACCTGCTGGAAGAACTGGATATGCCCGGAGAATACTATCTGGACCGGAAGAGCGGGATATTGTATTTCTATCCGCCCGGCGATTTGGCTCAGGCCAAGGTGGAGGTGTCCGTGTTGGCCGAGCCGTTCATCCGTTTGCAAAATGCCTCCTACATCCGGATTCAACAGTTGGTCTTGGAAACGGGACGGGACGACGGTATTCATATTACCGGCGGAACTAATTGCCAGGTGGTCGGCTGCACCCTGCGCAAATTAGCTGGCACGGCTGTCATTATTTCCGGCGGCCAAGGGCATCGGGTGCAAAGCTGCGATATGTACACGTTGGGCCGGGGCGGCTGTGTGCTTGCCGGCGGCGACCGAAAAACCCTGACTCCGGGTGGACATCTTATGGAAAATTGCCATGTCTGGGATTTCTCCCGCATCAATCGCACCTACAGCCCGGCGGCTGCCCTCGAAGGCGTGGGCAACCGAGTGGCCCACAACTATTTTCACCATTCCCCTGGGCATGGAATGCGAGTGGAAGGCAACGACCATCTGGTGGAATTCAACGAAATCCACGATGTGGTCCTAGAAACCGACGACCAAGGCGGCCTGGACATGTTTGGCAATCCCACTTATCGAGGGAATATCATCCGCTATAACTACTGGCACCATATCCGAAACGCCCGGCCTTGCGGCCAAGCCGGAGTCCGCCTGGACGACGCCATCAGCGGTACCCTTGTGTATGGCAATCTCTTCTACCGATGTTCGGAGGCCGGGTTTGGCGGCGTGCAAATCCACGGCGGCAAAGAAAACATCGTGGATAACAACCTCTTTGTCCAGTGCAAATATGCCGTGAGTTTCAGCGGTTGGGGCGAAGCCCGCTGGCGTGAGTTTCTGGCTAGCCCTTGGCTACAAAAACAGCTTCAAGAGATTCCATACAACCAGCCACCGTATATTACTCGGTATCCCACCTTAGCCCGGTTGGCCGAAAACGCGGATCGAAACTCCGTTTGGCGGAACTTGGCCTATCAGTGTGGGGCGTTGCTTACCAGAGACCGAGGCATTCAGGACCTGCGGGACAATCTGCTGGTGGAACCGGAAAAGTACATTCCGAGCATATCGGGCCTTCCGGGGCAGACGGCTTCGAAGGCTACTGCGGAAGCTGCCCAAACCGCCCCATCGGCCTCCCCAGCCGCCTTTCCGGACTCCGGAGCTACTGCCCGAGCAGGGCGGTTGGCTCCGATGCGGTTGGGCAATCCTCAGGAGCCATCTATACCCCTGACAGACTATATAGCGGGTCCGTTGCCCGACGGTCGGGTGCCGATGCCCCCACCGATTCGCCATCGGCTTCCGCCAGAACTGCCCAGCCAAGCCATTATGGACCAGATCGGTTTCCGCCCTCTGCCGCTGGACCAGATCGGCCTGTATGCGGACGAGTTCCGTACCCTGCCTACCCAAGAAAAACCGAAGAATTAAAACTGGCCGCTTGCATTCCAGGCCCTCTGGCGGTGATGATAGAAGAAGGATTGGTCTTGCAGAGACTCTGGCCTTTCGGGTAGAGGAACCTGGGAGTGGAGTTGTTGGGTTGTCCCATGGGAAACGAGTATGGAACAGAGAAGTCAACTTGGAAGAGCAAGAGGGGGGGTGCAGGGGACGGGCGGGCTTGTGAAATTGTTGAGCTTGTTCGGAGCGGCGCTACTGGCTCTGGCAGGGCCCGGGGAGGCGGCTACGGTGGTCCTGGCCAATCGGGCCTCCCAGCCAGTTCAGCTTGCGGTTCGGCTTAGCAGCGGGCATACTGGGCAGGCTACTCTGCCGCCGGGTCGGCTGATGGTCCTGCCGGTCGGCGAGGCTGCGGAACTTACATATACCATCGCCCCATCCACTACCAACCGTTCCCAGACCAGCCATTCTCCGGCCAGTTCCCTTCCCCCAAACCCTCTTGCAGGTAGCCCACAGCGGATAATGCTCCGCCTGAATACGCTCTACTATTTTCTGGATCAGGGTCAGCAGGTGGTCTGCCGGCCGGTGATCTTTTCTCAGGATGGGGCGGTCGGCTGGATTCATGCGGACCCGTCCGGCCAGTTGCCACCGGTGGTAAATGTACCGGTAAAACTCCTGGCCGATGAAGAACATCCGGCTAAGGCGGAAGTGTGGCAGGAAGAATTCAAACGGCTTTTGCGCTCGGTGTCGGAGATTTTCCAACAGTATTGTCGGGTGCGGTTTGAGGTGGTGGCTGCCGAGGGCTGGCAATCGGACAACGCTCTGGGCCAGCAGTTCGACCGCCTTTTTGAGGAGTTTCGGCGAAAGGTAAGCCCAGAGCCGGGACGCCTAGCCGTCGGTTTTACCAGCCAATGGAAACTGGGCCATCCGAACCATGTGCCCGCCCCGTATATCCCGCCACTAAGCACCCATTTATTGTTGCCGGCTCCGCAAAAGAATCTCTCCGATCAGGAACTGTTTCTATTGCTACTGCATCAATTGGGCCATTGGCTCGGGGCGGTGGAAACGCCGGAAGCCGGTTCCATCATGCACCAGAACTTTTACGCCGATCGGGAAAAGGCCTTTAAAGAGGGGCTTCGGTTTGACCCGGTCAACACCTTGGCCATGAACCTGCTGGCCGAGGAACTCCGCCGACGGAACATTGGTACCCTGGCTGAAATTCCTCGGAGCACCCGTCGTTA
Source organism: Thermoguttaceae bacterium (assembly GCA_025062105.1). GTDB lineage: Bacteria > Planctomycetota > Planctomycetia > Pirellulales > Thermoguttaceae > JANXAQ01. The sequence continues at coordinate 6,188 of JANXAQ010000295.1, read as the reverse complement.
CTTGCAGGCCATTTATCTGAGCCTAAATCCGCATCATTTGAGCGAACCGTTTCAGGTGGCGCAGTTGGTGGCCGACCCGCCCAGTTCCACTGGTCGGTATCTGGGCCGATGGACCGACGGCTCCGAAGCGGCTGCCGACGCCGTGGAAAATTGGCATGACCTGCGTGCCCAGCCTCGATTGGCTGGTCGGATGATGTTCGATACTCAACCGGAAATCCGTTGGCTGATGCACACTCGCCATGCTCTGCCCGAAGTGCCGGAAGCGGCCGTAGAATTTTTCGCGGGCGATCTGTTGCCTGGCCGGGTCGTTGGCTTGCCCCCAGAATCAGACGGAGAACCTTCAACAGGCCAATGGCTGCATGTAGTACCGGCCATCCCGGTCGATTGGCCAGAAGCTGCAGCCACTAACCCCTTGCTCATCAGCACCCGCTGGATTCGCCGGATCTGGTGGCAACGGCCCCAGCCTACCTATGAACCGGCCACTGTTTTCGACCGGCAGGGCCGCCGTGTGCGATTCCGCTCCCTACGCTTCGGGCAGGAGGCGGTTCGGGTACTGACGAGCGACGGCATTCAGCAATTCCCTTACGAAGCCTTGGCGGAACTTCACCTGCCTGCCCAAGATCCCTGGGAGGCCTGGTTGGAGCAGTTGGCCATGTTAGCGCCGGACGGCAAAACTCGCCTCGTCCAACTGGAAACCCGCCAAGCGCTGCGCGCTACCGCCTCCTGGCAACGGATGCAAATCTACCATCGAGGTAACCCCGGCGACGCCAACGGCTGGTACCAGATGATTCAACCTGTCTGGGCAGCACGCCCCATCTGGGTGCCATTTCGAGAGGTTCGGCTTTGGTGTTTTTTCCGGCCGGTAGAGGTACCACTGAGCCGAATTCCACCGGCTAGCTACCGGCAGTCTTCCCCTGTGAGCGGACCGTGGCCCCTAGGGGTGGATCGCAATGTTGAGGGCGGTCCGTTGACCTGTGCCGGACGGGAGTTTGCTTGGGGCTTTGGCCTTCATGCTACCGCCCAGCTAGAATTCTTGCTACCCCCCTTCGCTAAGGCATTTTCCAGTCGGTTGGGCTTAGATCATCTGGCTGGGGAAGGAGGCTGTGTGGCCGCTATGGTCTATGGAGCTTCTTCTCAGTCGCCACCGTTATATAAAAGCCCTCTGATTATCGGCGCCGCTGACGTCTTTGATACAGGCCGGCTAGAACTCTCTCCTGCTTCTGCTGGCAGTCGCTCAGCGCACCGACTTCTTTTACACGTGGAAGCCACCCCCGCCCAAACTCCTCGAGGCGCCGATCCCTGGGATATCAGAGACCATTTCAACTGGCTAGAACCCATGGTGGAATTGGACGCCGAAAAATTGCCAACCGAATTACTTCGGCGTATGGGACGCCTTGTACCTGCCTGGGAAGGATGGCTTGTACAAATGGAAGAGCCTTGGCGTAGGCCGTTGCTTATGAATGTGTTGAATACTCTCTGGCAAGAGCACCGTCCTATGCATCAGCGGAAATACATTTTAGCGGTTACAGCCTCAGAAAGTGCCGTTCGGCTTTCTCGAAGACTTTTTATCCCACCAGAAAAGGATCTTTTATGCCTGGGGGTTTGGCGTCTAGAAAGCGTGCCGCCGAGTAGGGTGGAACTCTGGGTGGATGGACAGTCGGCCGGGGCATTTGAAGTCCCGATCCGTCGGGAACCTCGTACGCCGCTGCGAAGCCTTTCCCTGGCCGAACATCGGGGAAAAGAAATCCTCGTGGAATTAGTCCAACGAGCTTCGGACGAACGAGCCTGGGTGGTTTGGGAGACACTTCAGCTAGCTCCGTCCGGTCAGCTAGAAACAGAACGCATTAAACCGATTCAAAAGTAAGGGCTTCTATAACAAGAAAGTGTTCCTACTATCTCCCAACGGAGCAGGACTCTGCAGCTCCTCTTTTAGCATCTTTCATAACTGCCTTTTGTTCCAGCAGGTACGACGCCCCCTTGTTCATCCAATTTCCTAACTCCAATATTTACAGGTAGTTAGAACATTATTCTTAGAGAAAGGCCATTTATGGTAAAAGCGGAGCTTCGGAAAAATGCCAAAAGTTGCGCTTGAGTGTCTCGTTCAGCCTACCTGTGCCGGGCAAGAGAAAATGGCCGTCGATGGTAGCCCAGTCTTGAGCCGGCCAAAGGATCCCCAATTTTCCGGAATCCGCCTGCTTTACTAGAGAAGGCAGGTTCAGGGACCAGGCACTATCAAGGCTTCCACGGGCACTTCTACCCAGGGACTATCCGCCAGATCGGTCTGGATGCGAATGCGACCAGAGACTTTACCCGTCTGTTGACCTGCGGTGAATTGGATCGGTAGCACATGCACTGGTTTTGCCGCTTGGGGCGGGCTGGCGAGAAACTCCGGCGGATCGGCCTCCACAGCCAGAATGCGGAAGGGTTGTCGGGCCTGAAGGACCAGCGGTTTGGTTACTGTAGAACCGGCTGGAACCGGTCCCATGTTAAGCGGCGAAGGACTGACCGCTAGCGGCGGCACCACCGTGCCCTCCACAACAAGCGGAATCTGAGCGCTTTTGGGATTCGGATCATCGGTCGTAAGGAGCAGATATTCTAGGATCCGGCCGGCCGGAGCCTCCGGCTTTAAGCGAACCCAAAGATCATACGTTACCCTGGTGGCCCCAAGGGTAGGATCTAATAAGCGGGCCACTTCTTTTAGACGAGCTTCTAGATACGGTTTGGGACTTTCGACCCGCAGAATCCGCCAATCCGGACGACCCGCATATACCACGCTTAACTTTTGCTCTGCTGGTTTGCCTTGGGGAACGCTGCCAAATTGCACGCTGCCCGGATTGAAAACCACATCGGTTCGGATAAACACCGACACATATAAAGACACCTCCGCCGGGAAGGGCTGATCGAACTGCACGGTGATGGTAACATCTTTGCGCCCGCTGAAGTTTTTCGTATCCAGTTCGATTCGCAAGGGGACCTTTTCATAGGTTTTCAGCAGCTTTTTTTCTATGCTTGGGATGGTGCAGCCGCAGGTAGTGCGGATGGAGGCGATATGGACGTCTTCGACGTAAATATTTTCGATAGTAAATATATGTTCAATTTTTGCCCCTCGGGCCACTGTGCCCAAATCAGCGCTGGTGTGATCAAACATGCGCTTGGCCCAGTCTTGGGCCAGAGCAAGGGGGGGCAAACAAAAAGCCAGTATCCACATTGCCCCACCAGTTAGCACCCGCCCGATTGCTCTTTGATAAGCCTCATAAGCTCTGCAAACCACCATGCTTTGCATCGAAGTGCCTCCTTGACGTATTGGTCTTTCTGCTACCGGCCATCTTGGCGCCTCCGACAAGCTCGCTGTTATACAGTTGGCGTTGAAGCGTTCGAACTTCACTTTAGCCAAATCCCAAAAGTTCGTCGAACAACGCAGAATGGATACAATAGGCGATCTAGCTAAGACTGTCTTTAAAACCAAGCACTTTTTGCTCTTGGGAAGTGCTTCTACACTTTCCTAAATGCGGCAATTTCTCCAAAGTTAGCTTCTTTAGAAAGGTTCGTTATTCCCCTGTTTGGGGTGGATAATTTGCTGCCGTTAGAATGGGAAATACCTCCCAAAAATGTATATAACAGCGTGCTCCGACAAGGGGGCTTTGGCCCTAGGAGTCTTGGCCAACAAATCTACCGGTCATCTTTGTTTCAGTTCCTTCATGACTTGCTTGGCAGCGGTAATGGTAGTATCAATATGATCCGGGGTATGGGCTGCCGAAATGAACAAGGCCTCAAACTGACTGCACGGTAAATACACCCCCCGACGAAGCATCCCCCAAAAATACTGGGCGTATTGCTGGGTGTTGCATCGGCGGGCCGACGGCCAATCGACCACCGGCTCCGAAGTGAAAAACAACGTCATCATCGAACCAAACCACCCAATACAGACGGGAATCTCCGCCTCCTTGGCCGCCTGCTCCAACCCAACTGCTAACCGCGTACTCAATTGCTCCAGATATGGATAGGGATTAGTCTGGCGAAGCACTTTTAGGGTGGCAATGCCGGCCGCGGTAGCCAAAGGATTCCCGCTTAATGTACCCGCTTGAAAAACCTTCCCCGACGGAAGCATCTGGTCCATGATGTCGGCCCGGCCGCCGTAAGCGCCTATAGGCAGACCGCCCCCCAAAATTTTACCTAGAATGGTTAGATCGGGTTGAATGCCGAAAAGCGTCTGCGCCCCACCATAACAAACCCGGAATCCAGTGATCACTTCGTCGAAAATCAATAATGCCCCATGTTGGCTGGTCAGCTCCCGCAGGGCTTGGCGAAAGTCGGCCTGGGCTTTGACAACCCCCATATTGCCGGCTACCGGTTCCACGATCACAGCAGCAATCTGGCTGCCCCACTGGGCAAAAGCCTCCTCCAAGCCTACTACATCGTTATATTCAAGGACCAAGGTATCTTTGGCAGTGCCGGCAGTTACTCCCGGAGAGCTAGGTACTCCCAGAGTGGTTGCAGAACTACCCGCCGCCACCAACAGACTATCCACATGCCCATGATAATTGCCGGCAAATTTAACGATGAGGTCTCTGCCGGTATAAGCCCGAGCCAAGCGAATTGCGCTCATGGCAGCCTCGGTACCCGAATTGACCAGCCGAACCCGCTCTATCGAGGGAAATGCCTCCACAATCAGCTCAGCTAATTCGGTTTCCGCCTCGGTCGGTGCACCGAAACTGGTCCCACGCCGCACAGCCGATTCCACCGCTGCCACTACTTCCGGGTGGGCATGGCCAAGAATCATCGGCCCCCAACTGGCCACATAATCGATGAAACAATTGCCGTCGATGTCGTAAAGGTAAGCTCCTTCCCCTCTTGCGATAAATAGCGGTTGCCCCCCTACTGCCCCAAAGGCCCGGGCAGGACTATTCACACCGCCGGGAATAAGGCGCTTGGCTTTTTGGAACGCAGCGTGGCTTTTTTCAAACTGCATGGCGTCGCAAAAAAGGACTTTTAAAGAAAAGCCCCCTTAACAGAGGGAATAAAGTACTACCATTATGCCAAAGGTATATTGTATGGTTTTTTGACGCAGACCGCTAGCCGGATTTTTCGGTTCCTCTTGATCCAAGGGAAGAAACCCAAGAAGTTGAGCCTAGTGGAGGAAAAAACCTTGCATGCGTAACTCGGCTAATTCATGTTTGGAACCTCTGCATAATTCAAGGGTGATATTTTGATACCATTTTGGCTGTCCTTCCTCTAACACAACATATAGAGCTCGAGCATTGCTAGCACCCAATAGATAGTAGGTGTTCGGATAGAAGAACCGAACGGCTATAGAATCAAAAGTCCATAAAGTTCACTGCATGTTCAGGATTCTGCAGAGGTTCCGTTTCATATTTGCTCCCGTTTTGGTCCCCCCTCTACCCCAATATATCTCGCTGTTCTACACATCTTTTGGAGGTATTTACCCTCACAATCCCAGCCAGTGAACATCCCAAATAGGGGAAAATGAACCTTTCCCAAAAGGCCAAATTGCTACGTTGGAGAAACTGCATACTTTAGGAAAGATCCATCGGAAGATCCCGAAAAGGCATGGTTTTAGAAATTATTTTGGCCATATTGCTTATTTTATCCATTCTTTGTTCTTTAACGAGCTTTCGGGATTTGCCTAAACTGATATCCAAGCACTTCAACGCCAACTTGTGTATAAAGCAAGCCCAATAAGAGCTGCGGGCCTTGCCAGCAATCTAACTATAGTACTTTGAATGGGGGACCCATTACCCACCGAATCACCGTTCCTAAAGTTCACTAGAATGGTCAGGAGGGTGCAGGGGGGCCCATGATCTTTGGCCAACCTCTAGAGACCGAGGGATTCCTCCATGGGAACCAGACACGGGGAGCAAACAGTAGAAGATATCACCCCCACCAAAAAACTCTCGCTGTTATACACATTTTTGGGGAGGTATTTCCCATTCCAACGGCAGCAAATGATTGCCCCAAACAGGGGAAAAGTGGTTCAAAGTTTAGTGAACGGATAATACTTATCTGTAACTCCTTAATGTATAAGAACTTAGAAAAAGCATCTTTCTTCTACCCAAAAACCTTCCGGAGATGTTTTCCAAGTGGTTTTTGCTCTGGCCTGCCAGAGCACCCAGAAGAAATCAAAAGGTCGAAAGCGCCTAAAATAAGTCTTTAGTGGTATATCCAAGACC
>JANXAQ010000237.1 GCA_025062105.1 Thermoguttaceae bacterium | reverse complement strand
GTGCACTCAACTGAAAGTTCAAAACATTCCCTTCTACTTCCGCCGAAGGCAGGCAAGGTAGTATTGCTCTAGAACGAGCTTTCACTTGCCATGCCCTGGTAAACGGAAATCCTGCTGTTTTCTCAAGTGTTCCGGAACCGGATCCCTGCTTTTGTAAGGATGATAACGAGTACAGCATTTCGATTGGACTGCAGTGTTACAAAACAGCTACATCCAAAGGAGCTACCCGCATGGCAACTGCAACTGCTGGCCGGATTTTCGACGAGATTACCCAATGCATCGGCAATACGCCCTTGGTTCGTCTGCGCCGGATAACTACTGGATGCTATGCTACCATTGCTGCGAAATTGGAAAGTTTCAATCCTCTTTGGAGTGTCAAAGACCGAATTGCTTGGGCGATGATCGAGGCCGCTGAGAAAAAGGGGCTTCTGAAGCCGGATACGGTGATCATTGAGCCGACTAGCGGCAATACCGGCATTGGTCTGGCTTATGTATGTGCTGCCCGTGGCTATAGGCTAATGGTTACCATGCCCGAAAGCATGAGCTTGGAACGTCGCCGATTGCTTAAAGCTTTAGGGGCCGACATTGTATTAACGCCGGCTTCCGAAGGCATGGCCGGCGCAGTACGAAAAGCCGAGGAAATCCTGGCTCAAAATCCCCATTTCTATATGCCCCAGCAATTTAAAAACCCTGCGAATCCGGAAATCCATCGAAAAACCACTGCCGAGGAGATCTGGCGGGATACTCAAGGCCGGGTGGATATTGTGGTCTGTGGGGTGGGCACTGGCGGTACTATCACCGGAGTGGGTGAAGTGCTTAAGGCCCGAAAGCCGTCGGTGTGGATGGTGGCAGTGGAACCGGCCAACAGCCCAGTGATCAGTCAAAAACTGGCAGGCCAAGAACTGAAACCAGGCCGACATTCCATCCAAGGGATCGGGGCTGGCTTTATCCCGGAGGTGCTGAATCTGAGGATTATCGACGAAGTGCTTCAGGTGCAGGATGAGGATGCCATGGAGACGGCTCGGCGTTTAGCCCAACAGGAGGGGATCTTCTGTGGCATTAGTTCCGGAGCGGCAGCCTGGGCCGCTTTGCAACTAGCCCGACGTCCAGAAAACAACGGGAAACTCATCGTCGTCGTCTTACCCGATCTAGGCGAACGCTACTTATCGACCAAACTCTTTCCAGAATAGGGGCCGATCCCCAAACGCTGGTGAAGCACATAGAATGGATAAAATAGGCAATATATGCAAAATGGTTTCCGAAACCAAATCTTGCCCGATTCCCAAATATTATCCCAGAACCTCGCAAAATCCTGAACATATAGTGAACGTCATGAACTTTCGATTCTATAGCCCTGCGGTTACCTATCCGAATACCCACTATCTATTGGGTGTGAGCAATTGCTAGCAACCCCATATTGGGTTAGAGGAAGACCAAGCCAACATGGTATAAAAATATCCCCTTTAAATAATCCAGAGGTTCCTTCCCTAACTCGACTTTTGCCCATTTCCAGACGGAAGTCTTCTTTGGATGTTCTAACCCTTTGAAGACGAAAAGTTCTAAAGCATGACTTCTCGAAATAAAAAAAGTTACAAAAATGGCAAAAGCCGCGTTTCCTAAAAGCTCTCGTTCGTCCAAAGTAACCGATGGCTTCTTTAAAAAAGTTTGTTATCACCCTATGTAGGTCAATTCATTTCTCTTGGATGGTAAATCCATCCCAAAGCCGGTTTCCAGCGAGCTCTAAACGGGGCGGAAGGAGGAAAAAAATCGGTTGACTCCCTTCAGCGGTACTTTCTGAAAATTACTCTTCAGGAGCCGCCTATTGCAACCCAATGGCGTCCAACATTCCTGGAGCCCATTACCAACTTCTAAGCACACGTGCTGAAGACCTTTCCAAAATAGCTCTGCTAACCTATGGTCTTCCAACAGGTTAGGCTGCTAGGCTTCCAAAAGGCCATGGCTGGCAGGGGTTAAAGCCAAGCCGGTCCTAGAACAAGTGAACCCCATCGAGAGGCACTTTTCACAGAAAGGACAACATTCAGTTGTCGGTTACAAAAAACCAAAGCGGCCCGTTGGGCGGGGGATCAACGGGCCGCTGGGGCTTCAGGAGGAGGAGAGGACAATTGGGACCGATTGCTCGGGAAATCGGCCGGAGCGTCCTTTAGGCAGCAGGCTTAGGAGCGGGGGCAGCGGGGGCCGGTTGAGCCGGAGCTGCTGGTTCGCAAGTGGCCGGGCAGCAGAGGGCAGCGCACCGGCAGGCTTTCCGGCAAGCCCGACGAGCACGAATCCGATCGATCAACCGAGGCTTGCAGCAGGCGGCTGGCTCGCAGGTCTTCGGGGCGCAGGCAACCGGCTCGCAAGCTTTCGGTTCGCAGGCTTTCGGCTCGCAAGTTACCGCACAGCGGCAGGCTTTCCGGCAAGCCCGACGAGCACGAATCCGATCGATCAGCCGAGGTTTGCAGCAAAGATCGCAGCAAGCAGGCTCGCAGGCTTTCGGGGCGCAGGTAACCGGCTCGCAAGTCTTCGGTTCACAAGTGGGTACACCACACTTCCGGAACAGACCTGCCTCGGCATGGGAGGCAAGCAACAGGGCTGCACCAGCAGCCATTAAGACAAACAGGATCCGTCGGTTCATCACAGACACTCCTTGTTAAAAGGAACCCATCCAAATACACACATCCTTTGGCGCAGATACAACCTCTACGACCATTCTATGGATACGTATCGACGCCGTAGAGGCCAAAGATTAACCAGGATCTCTATCTCCGCCAAACTATGTAAATTATGGGTTCTGAACATGCATAAAAGAAAAAAAATATCAAATACACAGTATGTAGGGATTAGATAATGTAGCCAAAATACATAAAAACTCGCCAAACAACTCCCCCGTGATCCCTTCGCAAACTATCTTTTTTCAATAGAACCCATTGCTTCCTTCGACGAAATGTTTCCCAAACATTTCCCGTTTTTTATAGATTAATAGAAAAAGATAGATGACCCATACATCCTATATTGCCCAACCTGTTTATTCCACCTTCGGGGCCGATCCCGAGTTCCAACAATTGGTCGATCTCTTCGTCCAAGAAATGCCCCAGCGGATCCAAAAAATCCTGCACTCCCTGCAGCAGGCCGATTTAGAAAACCTGTACCGGATCTGCCATCAATTAAAGGGAGCAGCCGGGGGCTACGGATTCCTCCCAATCAGCTTGGCTGCCGCCGAAGTCCTCGATGCCATCCAAGATCACTTACCGGAACAGCAACTCCAACAACGCGTAGAATGCCTGGTAGCTTTGTGCCAGCAAGCACGAGCAGGCAGCCCCCAGTCGGCCACCTCTTGCAGTAATGAACCAGCCGGTAATTATTCCAGGGAAGGAAGTACTTAAGAGAAGCGGAAGGAATAGGCAAGTCCGCTAACGTTGACTCGTGTGCTTAGTTGGCCTTTTGCCATTTTTGGCTTTCCGCCGAATGGGGAAAGCTCTAACTGTTTGGTATTCTTGGGGTTGGGAAATTTGGTGAACAAAAGGATCGTTCGCCCTACCTGTTGGAGAAAACCAAGTTAGAAAAAAAATGGCAAACCTGGAGCTCGAACCTCAACTTTTGCTATTTTCCGTAACTTGTTTTGGTCTCTGGGGTTACGACGGCTCCTCCTTTTACTCACACAATTTTCTAACTCTAATAATTCCAAAGGGTTAGAACTTTCCCATTTCGGCAGAAGCCCAAAATTGGCAAACCTCGAGTTCTTGAAACAAGAAACATAATTGCTTATCTCTTCTAGGAGATCGAGCTGGATTGTTTTAGGAATTCCCCTAAAGGCTCCTTTCTGCGGAAGCAACAATCCAGTGCTAGCCAATTTTCCTCATCCACAAAGTGGGGCAACCCTGTTTGGAAAATTTTCCGCATGAATCTCTGCAAAATAATGAAGGAACTTCTGCAAAATCTTGAATATATAGTGAACTTTATGAATCTTTGAGTCGGTAGGCTTTAGCAGCCCTCGTCCAAACAACTACTATATATAGGGTGCTAACAGGGCTAGCAACCCAATATATTAGGTCAGATGCAGAGCGAACCAAAATGGTATCAAAATATCTCCGCTGAATTATGCAGAGGTTCCTGAAGATGTAGTGGAAGTTTATGAACTTTTACTTCAAACCTAATATATTGGGTCAGATGCAAAGGGACCCAAAATGGTATAAAAATATCTCCCTCGAATTATGGAAGGTTCCTCAGAAAAATTTTTTCTACATGCTTGACAGAGCCGGGGGGTGATTATACTACAAGGGAGTGTGCTAGGTGTTTTTAAATCCTCTTGGGGTTTGCCAGTGGTAGTAGCCTGTGCTCCAAGCCCAAGAGTAAAAACCAGAAGTATACAAAAGGTCCTTATAACTTTTTGGAGCACCACAAGCGTAAGAACCTTTCGCCAATTGGTAGGAGCAGGATGAGCTACGGGCAGGAGCAATTTTTGGAGGTGGTGGATCGGCGGGAGGCGGAACGGCGGTTTCTGGCTGCCTTGGAGCTTCGGCCATTGGGCCAGGAGGAAGTTCCGCTAGAGGAGTCGTTGGGCCGGGTGCTGGCTCAGGATGTACAAGCTCCGCTGGACGTGCCGTCGTTTGATCGCTCGGATTTTGACGGATTTGCCGTCCAGGCAGCCGATACCTATGGAGCCGACGAGCAGCATCCGCGGCGATTGCTTTTGGTTGGCGAGCCGATCAAGCCTGGCCAGAAGCCGCAGGAGGAAATCCGTCCGGGCCAAGCCATGGGCATAGCTACCGGCGGGATGTTGCCCCGTGGAGCCGACGCCGTGGTGATGATTGAACATACCGACTTGGATCCCTGCGACCCGGCCGCCCTTTTGATCTACCGGGCCGTTACACCTGGCAGCGGCGTAACCTTTGCCGGTTCCGACATGGCGGCCGGCGAAACCGTACTGCGCGGCGGCCAATTGCTCACCAGCCGGGAAACCGGTGTGCTGGCAGCTATAGGCTTGAACCGGGTTTGGGTGTGGCGTCGGCCTCGGGTAGCTATTATTTCCACCGGTGATGAACTGATCGCTCCCGGCGAGCCGATGCATCCGGGCAAAGTCTATGATTCTAACAGTCGGATTTTGGCCGATGCGGTTCGGGAACTAGGCGGCCAGCCGCTGGAAATGGGCCGAGTGCCAGATCAATTGGAGAAGCTTCAGGAGCGGCTGGCTCAGGCATTGGAGGTGGCCGATGTGGTACTGCTATCCGGTGGCACCAGCAAAGGCGAAGGCGATCTAGCCTACCGGGCTGTGCGAGAACTGACCAAGCCGGGAATTATTGTTCATGGAGTGGCTCTCAAACCTGGAAAACCGCTGTGTTTGGCCGTCCATGGCAAAAAGCCGGTTGTTGTCTTGCCGGGGTTTCCCACCTCGGCAATTTTCACATTCCATGAGTTTGTTGCACCGGTCCTTCGGGCGATGGCGGGTTTGCCGACCGAGGAGCGGCCCACAGTGCAGGCCAGAGTACCGGTCCGTATCCGCTCCGAAATTGGCCGAACTGAGTACGTACTGGTTCGGCTGGTTCCAGGGGCGGAGGGCTTGTCTGCTTATCCGATGGGCAAAGGTTCCGGCTCGGTAAGTGCTTTTAGCACGGCGGACGGATTCATCGCCATCGACCAACACGAAGAACTGGTGCCTGCTGGGTCCGATGTTACGGTACATCTATTGGCCCAGGGAATTCGACCAGCCGATTTAGTCGTTATTGGCAGCCACTGTGTGGGATTGGATTGGCTTCTGGGGCAACTGCATCGGCAAGGTTGGCAGACAAAGTTTCTGGCAGTTGGTTCCACAGCGGGACTGGAAGCGGCCCGGCAAGGTCAGTGCGATCTGGCTGGAGTCCATTTGCTGGACCCAGCCACCGGACAGTACAATCGGCCGTTTCTGACGCCAGAACTGGAATTGGTGCCCGGGTACGGACGAGTGCAAGGGGTGGTGTTTCGGCCGGACGATGGACGGTTTGCCCATCAGGAGGACGGCCGGTCGGCCATCCAGCAAGCCCTAGCCGATCCCACCTGCCGGATGGTCAACCGGAATGCTGGCAGCGGTACCCGGATATTGATAGATCGATTGCTTGAAGGTCGGCAGCCGCCCGGTTATGCTGTGCAGGCGAAAAGCCATAATGCCGTAGCAGCGGCGGTTGCCCAGGGCCGGGCGGATTGGGGCGTAGCCATTGAACCGGTAGCCCGGCTGTACGGCCTGGGTTTCCTCCCCTTGGAAGAAGAACACTACGATTTTGTGATCCCCCGAAGCCGACTGGATCGACCAGCCGTAGCCGCTTTTCGGCTCTTGCTGGCCGACCCACCAGTCCGAACCCAACTTCGCCAGATGGGATTTCGCCTGGAGTAGAGAACTTCTGAAGCCCAACCGGGTCGGCTGACATAGGGCTCTTGCGGAGATCGGAATAAGGGTAGAAAAAGTCCTTCGCAGGCAAGCGGCACTTCAGACCTGCTTTTGGTGCTGCCAGTCTGTTCTCCCGAACCAATAAAATGTACTGGATTGCCGCTTAACGGAACTTTTCCCATTTTTGTAACTTCTTTTATTTCAAGGAGTTAGGCTTTAAGGATTCTTTGTTCCGCAAATTTCCTAACCCAATATTATCAAAGGGTTAGGACTATCCAAGAGGGCTGACTTGGAGAGATTGGCAGCAGGGATGACAATGTTGGCTATGAAGCCAGATAGGGTGCTTCCTTAAGGAGTGCGTCGATGAGTCAGTGGCCGGAGCGGATTCCGGATCAGGAGTCGCTGGAGGAGCTGCTGAGTCGGCCCAGCTCGGCAGTAGTGCAGTTGATGCAGCGGATCCCCGGGGACATGATGTTTTTAGGGGCGTTTGGCAAAATCGGGCCGACGCTTACCTGGATGGCCCGCCGAGCTACAGACCAAGCCGGGGTGCCCCGCCGGATTTATGCGGTAGGCCGAAATATTTCCCCGGACCGGTCTCAGTGGTGTCTGGAGCGAGGCATTGAACCAATCCGTTGTGATATGCTCGACCGCCGCCAATTGGCCGATCTGCCGGATGTACAGAACATTTTTTACCTAGCGGCGATGAAATTCGGCACCACCGGCCAGGAACCGTTCACCTGGGCTTTGAACAGCTATCTACCTGGCCTAGTCTGTGAACGCTTTTCCGGAAGCCGGATCGTCGCCTATTCGACCGGCAATGTGTATCCCTTGGTTCCGGTGCACTCTGGCGGTTCCAAAGAAGAGGATCCTCCGGAGCCGATCGGCGAATATGCGATGAGCTGTCTGGGAAGAGAACGGATATTTACCTATTTCAGTCTGACCCGCAACATTCCGGTCGCTTTAATTCGGCTTAACTACGCCCATGAACTGCGCTACGGCATTATGGTGGATCTAGGACAGAAGATTTTGGTCGGCCAACCGATTGACCTGACCATGGGTTATTTTAACGTGATCTGGCAGGGCGATAGCAATCAGATGACACTTCGGGCCTTAGAGCATGTGGCTGTGCCGGCCCGGCCGATTAACGTTACTGGGCCGGAGTTGCTACAGGTTCGCCAGGTGGCAGGCCAATTGGCCCAGTTGCTCGGACGACCAGTGGAGTTTACTGGCACAGAGGCACCAACTGCCCTTTTGAGCAATGCTAGCCGGGCTTATGAACTTTTCGGCATGCCCCAGGTCTCCGCAGAACAAATCCTGCGCTGGGTGGCCGATTGGCTCCGTTGTGGCGGTCCTACCCTCGGCAAACCCACCAAGTTCCAGGTTCGCAATGGCCGATTTTAGTGGTGTTGGAATTACCGTAACAGTTCGGCCGAATGGCGTGGGCTAATTTTTCTCCCCTCTCCCCCAGCGGGAGAGGAAGGCTCTATGAAGGCATTCCCGCGAAAGCAGCAGTCCAGGCTTGTTCCCGCGAAAGCAGGAAACCAGAATAGCTAAACACGAAAAGACAGGACTGCTCCTTGTGCAGGAATGACAGAGTGCGACATTTGGCTGAAATGTTACGGAAATCCTAAGACCCTCTAAC
>JANXAQ010000191.1 GCA_025062105.1 Thermoguttaceae bacterium | reverse complement strand
GTATCTGGAGGGGGATAGTCCGGTGGTTTGTTTTGGGTGAGGCGGCTGCCGGTGGGTGCCGGAGGCGTCCAAAGAAGTGAAAACAGACAAACGAGAGAAATTAGAGAACCTCCCCCGATCCCTTTTTCTCTCGATAAGCCTCCTTTACATGAAAAAAACGGCGAAAAGGACAAAATTTCCCTAAAACCTCGATTTATTCAGAGTTTCCTTTAGTTACATGTTCTAATTCAATCATCATGTTCAAATGTAGGAAGCTCCGCAGAATACGGAACGTATGGAGAAATTTATGAACTTTCGATTCTATAACCGTTCGCCCTCCCCCGAAAATCTACTCTCTCCTATTGGGTGCCAGGAATGCTAGCAGCCCTAATTGGGTCAGAAGGGGAGTAAGCCAACACGGTATAAAAATATCCCCTTTAAACGGGGCAGTGGTTCCATGGATCTCATCTAGGGTTGGGGATCGTCGTCTTTCGTAGGTCAACCGGTACTGGAGAAAGGATCGCCGGAGCGGCCACCAGGTTACGCTCCTGCCTGTTTGAGACGGCCGGTTTTGTCGGCCTGCCAAATTTGGCCGGTTTCTACCTCCATAGCCGTCAGATACCCACTGCCATAACAGCAGGTGTCAATACAGATTAGATGGCCCAAATCGAGGATTTGGCCGGTTTTTTGGGCTGTGTGCCCCATGATGGCCTTTTTGCCCGAAATATGAGGACCTGGCTGCCGATCCCGAAGATACTCCCAACGCAAAACTTCAGGAGGTTGAAGCTCTAGAGGTAAGTCCGGCACATAGTTCGCATGAACAAAAAAGTGAGTTGCCGTCTCATAGTACGGCAAACAGCCCCGCAAAAACCGGATATATTTTTCCGGAATCTCCTCCGGCCGTTTGACCCCAAAACTATATAAGGTAGTGGTGCCGCCGTAACCAAGCCAATCCAATAGGGCCCGGCTGTCTTCCAATAGCCCCAGCAGCATTTCGTCATGGTTGCCCAAAATAGGAACCAGTCGACATCGCTGCGCTAGATCCATGAGCAGATCAAAACACTCCCGCACCTGCATCCCCCGGTCAATATAATCTCCAAGCGTTACAATCGTATCCTCTTTTTGGGGAGATATGTGCTTTAGCAAAGTCTCTAAGGCTGGCAAACAGCCGTGGATATCTCCAATCGCAATCACTCGTCCGGACATTCTAGAACATGTCTTTCATCCAAGGCCCAGATTCGACAACCTCTTGCACGGTTAAAACCTAAAACCATTCTCACTTTTCTGCCCAAAGAAGGAAAGAGCCACAAGCGGTTAAGCGTGAAACAACCGTTCTGGCCCCAGTGGGCTCCGCAGCATCCGGTGCCGATCCAATTTTCTTCCAAGAGAGTTTGGCTGGTCTCCAACCCCCTAGAAATAGGATTTCGGATGAATGTCCGCCATCCGCATTCTGAATCTAGGGCCCCTTTCATCATTGCTCGCTGTTATACACATTTTTGGCAGGTATTTCCCATCTCAGCGGCAGCAAATGTTTGCCCCAGATAGAGGAATAACGAACCTTTCTAAAGATGTTAATTGTTCCTTGGGAGAAATGGCAGCATTTAGGAGAGAATCACTTCCAAGAGCAAAAAGTGCTTGGTTTTCACAGGCTGTCTTAGCTAGATCACCTATTGTATCCATTCTGCGTTGTTCAACGAGCTTTTGGGATTTGCCTAAAGTGAAGTTCGAACGCTTCAATGCCAACTTGTGGATAACAGCGAGCTGATCATTGGAAGAAGAAAGGAAGCTGAAGAAGAATGTCTCTTCGCTTGCTCCCCTCTGAGAAGCTGTCCTGAAATTGGGATTGGGGCGGTTTCCAAATGGTTTTTGGCCGACCGGCTCCTACCCTTCAGACTCCTTAAAAACAGGGATTTTGGGGATTCTGGGGAATTTAGCGAGGAAACCTCCCTTTCATCATAGAAAATGTTTTTTAGGGCAGCCCTCTTGGTGTCCCAGTACCATATATCCATCAAGCTTTCGGAAGAAGAACAAAAATAAGCATCCTCGAATCGAATCCCTTCGAAAGAAGAAATTTTTGAACCGAACGAAGCACCAAAATGGCAAGTTATTTGGGGTTCAAACTGGAGAATCTATGCCGAGTTTGCCGATAAAACAGACTGAAACGAGGCCATTCTCGCTGATATTGGCCCACTTCCAGCGTTTGCTGTTATACACACCCAAGTTAGAAATCAGAGTTAAGAGACTCCGGATATCACTTTAGGAAAAATCCGAAAGCTCGTATAAAGGCGCAGAATAGATAAATTGGAAAATATAGATAAAATCTTCTGACGCCAAAAACATCCCGCCATCTCAAATAATTTTTCCCAAATTGGTTAATCTCTTCAAAGTAACAGGCTGCTACTTTTGAAAAGTGCGCCATCCAGATGGAATGATTTGCTGGAGTTGGGATGGCGAACTACATCGCAATGTATGACAGCGAGCCGTCCAGGCGAGTTGTAGGAGCGATTTAAGAAAAACCAAACCCCCGGAAAGGGGAAGAAAAATGCGGATAGGTTCAGCGGGTTGGTTGGCAGGTGTTTTACAGGGGCTGGTGGCTCCGGGCTGCGCTTTCCTGCCGCAAGTAGCAAAAGTGCCCGTCTTGGAGAATCCGTTTCCAGAAGTCCGGCGCGTGGCGGTGTCGCCGTTTTTCAACCTGAGCGAAGAGCCTACCGTCGATGGACGACAATTTGCCCTGGCCTACTACAATGCCCTGCAAAGCGTGCCTGGTTTTGAGGTGATTCCGGTTGGGCAGGTGGAACGGGCCATGCGGGAATATGGCATTAACCTGAATAGCCCCCAAGAGGCCTGCCGTTTGGCCCAAATTTTAGGGGCCGATGCCATTGTGATCGGAGCAGTAACTGACTATAGCCCCTATTATCCTCCTCGATTGGGCTTAAGAGTGGAATGGTATCCTGCGCAGCCGGGGCCTCCTTCTTCTAGTAGGGCACTTGGGAAGAAAAGCTGTGGCTGTGAACCTTGTTTGGGGCCCCTAAATGGGGAGGTGATTGTTGCTGGAGAGGAATACCGTACTTTCGATGGGATAAATACCCCCATAAAGCAGGAAAAAACTCCTCACGATCCACCCATTTTCCCTTTGGTAACCCATACCCGGATTTACAACGGCCATGATGCGGAGTTTACCTCGGCTTTGAGCCAATATCATCTGACGCGGGACGATGCTCGATTTGCTGGTTGGCAAACCTATCTGGAACGGAGCGATGATTTTATTCGATTCTGTTGTTACAAACATCTGGAAGAGATGCTGATTCAGCAGGGGGGGGCCGGTAAAACCAAACTGGTCTGGCGCTGGTCTGCTATCCGATAAAACCAATAGAGAACTTTTTAGCCAGTGCGGTGGGCTATTTGTGTCGTGGGGCAGGGGTTTTGCCTGTAGGAGTTTGCTTCTCATGGCGCATGACATCAATGTATTGGCTCTGATCAAAGGGAAAGAGAGGTATATTTTTTTATATGACGATGCTAGTCGGGCCGAAACCTTACGGGTGCTGGGACGTTTTGCGTCCAATCCGGAACTGAGTTTCACCTGGTACGATGCGGCCATCCTCAGCCAAAAAATCCGCCAAGAGAGCCAGAAGAAGACCTCTTTTACCCGTCGGCTTCATCTGCCGCTGGGAAGCGAAGATCAACTCGAGTAAGCCCGCCGGATCCCTTTGGTAGAGAAAACCCCAGGCCGTTCAGGAGCAGAGGTGCTTGGCCGGATCGCGGCTGAGGCCTTCCAGGAACCCCGCCCCAAGCATTTCTGCAAGTGGATAAGCTGGCCGGCACGCTGCTTTACCACTACCAAATCGGCTCTCTATTCGTGTTTGGCAAGGCGTATAGGATGCTGCCGCTGCCTTTGGCTATTAGCCGATTCTTACGCTACCTGGAAGTGGAGCGGAATGCCTCTGCGCTGACGATCAAAAGCTATCGAGAAGATCTATTTGCGCTACAGGAATATTTAACCGAAACTGCTGGGGGGCGGTGTGTAACGCCGGGAGAAATTACTATCTTGGATCTTCGCGGCTATTTGGCCGCCTTGAGCCAGGCCGGTTATGCCAAAAGCACTATTGCTCGGCGGTTGGCTAGCTTGCGGAGCTTCTTTCGGTTTGGGCAGCGAGAGGGCTGGGTGCAGCAGAACCCGGCTCGCCCGCTTCGCAGTCCCCGCAAATCGCACAGGTTGCCCCATGTGCTTTCCACCGAGGAGATAGCCCGCCTGTTGGCAGCTCCGCCCCAGAACAGCCCCATGGGGCTGCGGGATCGGGCAATGTTGGAGACGCTTTATTCGGCCGGTCTGCGGGTCAGCGAACTGGTGGGCCTTAACGATGGGGATTTACAGTTGGAGGAGGGGCTGGTGCGGGTGCGAGGCAAGGGGCGTCGAGAACGGCTGGCGATCCTAGGCTCCTATGCGGTTCGGGCCTTACGACGTTGGCTGCGAGTTCGCCCTCCGGATCCGGATGGCAACGTTGGGCCGGAAAGACCTGTGTTTGTCAATCGGTTTGGCCGCCGGCTCAGTACTCGAAGCGTCGGCCGCATACTGGAAAAATATTTACGACAGACCGGGCTCGACCAGCGGACCTCGCCGCACACGCTTCGACATAGCTTTGCTACACATCTGGTGGATCGGGGAGCGGATATCCGCAGTGTGCAGGAACTATTGGGACACAAAAGCATCTCTACCACGCAAATTTACACTCATCTAAGCGCTGCTACCCTCCGAGCCGCCTACGAAAAGGCACACCCACGCGCCAACTAAATTCCACCGCCCCCTTCCCCCACCCAAGGAAAAAAACAGATCCGTTCAGCCCCTTTCAGCTCCCAGCCTCAGCTCGGGGAAGAGCCGCATCTTCTCCATTCAGGTAAGCTCGACTTTTGCCATTTTTAGCTTCCTCCCGGAGCGGAAAAGTTCTAAGTTCTTGTAACTATTGAACTTAGGAAATTCGGTGAACAAAAGGATGTTTCGGCGTAACTCTTAGAAGCAAAAGCAGTTAGGAAAAATGGCAAAAGTCGAGGTAAGATGCCCTCTTTTTCACTTTCACTAGAGCCCTTCAGTTCGATCTACAAGTGGCTTCCTCTCTTCCATGCGAACGGAAGGATTACGTTCCGCTGCCCTTTGGCCCATTTTCCTAATTTCTTCTGGAACCTCTGCAGAATTGGAAGAAGATATTTAGGAACCTCTGCATAATTCAAAGGGGATATTTTTATACCATTGTGGATGCTCCTTCCTCTAACACAATATATAGGGGTGCCAGGATTGCTAGCCCACAATAGATAGTAGGGGGCCTGGGAGGACAACGGAACGGTTAGAGAATCAAAAGTGCATAAAGTTCACTGTATGTTCAGAATTTTGCAGAGGTTCCTTTATATCATTTTGGCTCCCTCTGTTGGCTTGCTGGCAGTACTGCTCCTATAGTAGTGGTTTCCATGGCAATAGTTAAAGCCTACGGAATTAAATAAAAGTTCATAAAGTTCACGCTATATTCCGAATTTTGCAGAGGTTGCTTCTGTTTTCTCCAGGTTTGCCATTTTGGGTCAACTTTTGCCATTTTTCCTAACTGCTTTTGCTTCCAGGAGTTCCGATGAAACCCCCTTTTGTTCACCTAATTTCCTAACTCCAATAGTTGCAAGGAGTTAGAGTTTTCCCCTGCGAGGATAAGGCCTAAAATGGCAAAAGTTGAGTTAGAAACTGTACTTTCTGAAAAGTTCCCCTTGATGGGGGGTTAAACTTGCTCTGGCTCCGGCTTGGCTTCCAGTGGCGGCCAGCCAGGCCTTTTGGGATGCCTAGCAACCTAAGGTGTTGGAAGGCCATAAGTGAGAGGAGGTATTTTGATGGGGTCTTCCGGCAGGGCTTAGAAGTTGGGAATTCCCTTCGAGAATGGGCGGCCAAAGTTGAGCTGGCCTAATAACCTTCCCCCTAAAGAGTAATTTTTCAGAAAGTATAGGAGAAAAGGAAAACGGATGTTCTCGGTTTACTTTTCGGCTTCGTGGGTAAAATTTTGGCCTGCAGAGTATGGCTGCGGAATAGGCAACCAAATGGCTTCAGAACATGGAAGGATCTGTTGAAAGGTTGTCCGCAGTCTGGCGAGGTTTTGCCCATCCTGGTCGGTTTTGCTTCAATTTTGGTGGGTTTAGGCCTCGGACCAGAAACGGTTTCAACAGAGCCAACAGGAAATATTTCCCTAATGCTTTTCGATGCCGATTGCGAAGTTGTCCGGTAGTCGTGCGGCGATAGGAGCCCGGAGCTAGAGGAGACCTTTCCGGACAGCCCAGACAGCAGCCTGAGTGCGATCGCTAGCGGCGATTTTGCGCAAGATGTTCTGAATGTGTTCTTTGACCGTCTCGACGCTGATGTCAAGCGACTGGCCAATCTCTTTATTACTTAGGCCTAGGGCCACATGCCGGAGGACTTGGAGTTCTCGGTCTGTCAGCGGCACATCGTCATCTTCGAGCACTGGCTGGAGTTTCATGCATTCGGCCACTTTTTGCAATTGGCCATACCGGGAGGGGTATTCCCCAGCTGCCACTGCTTTGATAGTGGCGATGATATCTTCCCGGGTGTTGCCTTTGAGGATGTAATCAGCCGCTCCTAATGCAACGGCTCTAGCCATATAGGTGGGATTGTCGTAGGTGGAAAGCATTATCACTCGGCAGTCGGGAACTTTTGCCCGGAGTTTTTCCAGGGCGGCAAGTCCGTCGCCATCCGGCAGACGCACATCTAACAGAATGACATCAGGACGATGCTTTTCTGCCAAGCGCACGGCGTCTTTGGCCGTGGCGGCTTCTGCTACGATTTCAATCTCCGAACCGGCCAGTAAAACTGCCAGTCCCCGGCGAACTACCTCATGATCATCCACTACCAGTAAACGAATAGGCATATCCATTTCTCCCTCTTCCAAGAGCCAAACCCATGGCGCTGGGGGGCCAGCGCCGCTTCCGGAAAACCGCTCTCCCCAGACCCACTCCCCTCATTACTACCAAAGTGGGGTATGATTTGTCAAATCCCCCAGCCCGCTCTCTCAATCATACCCCCTTAGAAGGGTCAGTTACTCCTATCTTTCCCAATCTTAACATCCCCCATAGGTGGTGAGAAGGCCCCCATCGGCATTTATTGTTGAAAATAGAGGAATCGGGTTTTTAGGGTTATATGAGATAACTCTTAAGGGGTGTTTCTTTTGCGGTTTTAGAAAAAATGGGCAACATGGGAAAAATAAGCAACATCTTGTTGACACCCTCGGTCTTGTAACGTAGATATTTTTCGACAAGACCTCCTCCTTTCTAGGGGGCGCGGCGCGGGGCTCTTCTTGCCGCTTTAAGACCATTTGGGAGGATGAAGCCTGATGAGACGGCCAAGTTTGCTATTAGTGGATGATGACCGGCATCTACTGGGCTCGATGGGCCAATGGCTGCGAGAGCAAGGCTACGAAGTGGACGTAGCTAGCCAATACACCGAGGCTGCCGCCGCCTTGCAACGGAAAGCGTATGACATTGCTCTAGTGGACATTCGACTTGGCGAAGGTCCCGATGGATTTGATCTTCTGCAGTATTGTCGAAAGATCCGGCCCGACACGGCGGTCATCATGATCACAGGCTATGGCACGGTGGAAGCGGCGGTGGAGGCGATTCGGGCCGGGGCCTTTGACTTCCTGACCAAACCACTCATTGACCAGGAATTGGAGATGGCCCTGGAGCGAGCCCTCCGGCAACGGGAAGTCCTGCAAGAAAACAAAAATCTCAAAGCCCAGTTGGATGCCCGATTCGGTCTGGAGAATATCGTTGGCCGGGATCATCGGATGCAGCGAGTTTATGAGATGATCGAAAGCATTGCCGATACCCGGGCCACGGTCCTGATTACCGGCGAGAGCGGTACGGGCAAGTCGCTGGTGGCCCGGGCCATCCATCGCCGAAGCAGCCGACGCGACAAACCCTTCGTCGAAGTTGCCTGCGGTGCCTTGCCGGAAACCCTACTAGAAAGCGAACTTTTCGGCCATGTGGCCGGCGCATTTACAGGTGCTACCACCGATAAAATCGGCAAATTCATGCAGGCCGACGGTGGTACGATCTTTTTGGATGAAATCGGCACAGCCAGTCCCGCCCTGCAAGTCAAACTGCTTCGGGTGTTACAAGATTTTGAGTTTGAGCAAGTCGGCGGCAATAAGACCTTTTCCGTGGATGTGCGAGTGATTCTAGCTACCAATGAAGACCTAAGCCGACTTGTCCAAGAAGGCCGATTCCGCCAGGATCTTTATTATCGGATTAATGTGATCAACATCGAACTGCCGCCCCTGCGGGAACGGATTTCCGATATTCCCCTTTTGGCGGAGCATTTTTTGCAGCGGATTTGCCAGGAAACGGGCCGACCGCTTCGCCGCATCAGCCAGGAAGCAATGGAAGCCCTGCAACGGTATCGGTGGCCGGGCAATGTCCGGGAGTTGCAAAACGTTATAGAGCGCGCTGTGCTGCTGGGCAAAGGGGATGTCATCACGCTGGCTGACCTACCGCCTTCGGTGGTAGCCTCGGTGGGTAGTCCCTGGCATCAGGAATCGCCGCAGCCGCTCAAACAGGCACTTAGCATTCCGGAACGCCAGATCATTCTGGAGGCACTGGAAGCACATCATTGGAATCGGCAGGCTACGGCAGCCGCTCTGGGAATCAACCGCACCACTCTCTATAAAAAGATGAAACGTCTCGGTTTAGAGCCGCCCCGCCAAAAAACATTCCAAAAAGCGGCTTCGGAGCGATCCCCCCGAACTGGCTAATTGATAGGGAATCTCTGCAAAATCCTGAACATATAGTGAACTCGACTTTTGCCAATTTTGACTTCGCCCTGGCAGAGGACTGTTCTAACTCCTTGTAAATATTGGAGTTAGGAAATTAAGTGAACAAAAGAGAGTTTCGTCGTAACTGCTGGCACTAAAACCAGTTAGAGAAAATGGCAAAACTCGAGATAATGAAGGAACCTCCGCGTAATTCTAAGGAGACACTTTTATAGCATTTCGGTTCGTCGCTTCTCTGGCCCAATATATCAGGCTGCTAGCACTGCAAGCAACCTACATGGAGTATGTCTTTGTATGGAGCGAGCCGATCCCGATCGAAGCAAAGATGGGTAATACTGATTTTATGTTTAGTATTCTACAGAAATTCCTATCAATTTGCTCAGCTCGACGTTCGCCATCTTTGGTCTTTTACCGAAGGAGGAAGTTTCTAACTCCGTGGAATTCCTGGACTAAGGAAATTGTGTGGGCAAAAGAAGAGTTTGTGCTAATTTCTGTAGACAAACTAAGTTATGGAAATGGCAAAAGTCGCTCTCAGGGGGTTTCCTGGATGGAGAGAGAAGGTTACTGAAGTGTACTATACTATCTTATCTGGATGTGGTGTAGGTTCGGGCACTTGGTCTTTTGTTCGGGCAGCATCCAGAGAGAGCCGGGTTTGGACCTCCGAGAGCCGTGCCCCTTGATGGATGAGCCTGTTGGTTGTGTTTCGGAGAACGGAGGCGACTGGGCGTTTTACCGGCGGTGGGCTTCTTCTAGGTAGGTGTAGCCTTCCAGCGAGGCTTCGTAGAAGCGCAAGAATCGGCCTGCTTGTTCATCGTTGATTCGGCCTTCGCGCACGGCTTGTTCGACGCTGGCTTGCAGTTGATCGACCAGGGTTTTGGGATCGAACTGTACGTATTGGAGCACTTCGCGTACGGTGTCGCCGGTGATAACGGCTTCGACGATGGCCTCACCATGTTCATCCATACCGATATGCACGGCATTGGTATCGCCGAACAGGTTATGGAGATCGCCGAGAATTTCTTGGTAGGCACCGACTAAAAAGGCCCCTAGGTAATAGGGACGGCCGTCAAAGCTATGCAAGGGCAAGGCCCGTTTGATGGCTCGTCGATCGATGAACCGGTCGATTTTGCCGTCGGAGTCGCAGGTAATATCGGCCAGGATGGCTTGGTGGGTGGGCCGTTCGTTGAGCCGATGGATCGGCATGATCGGGAACAGTTGCTTGATGGCCCAACTGTCTGGCATCGACTGGAAAAGGGAGAAGTTACAGAAATAGGTCTCGCTCAGAAGGGTTTCAATCACCTGGAGGTCTTCGGGCACATACTGGAGGTCTTTCATCAGACGATGGATTTTTCGGCAGATGCCCCAATAGAGTTTTTCGCCGATGGCCCGATGTTCGAGGGACATGTATCCGCCTGAAAAAAGACTCAGAATCATATCTAGGGCCTGTTGGGCGTCGTGAAAGGCTTCCAGCAGATTATGCAGATGGACTTCCTGGTAGGTATCCCGGAGGGTAAGCAGCGGTTGGTCAGCGTCTTCTGGTAGTTCCAGGGGCATATGGTTCTCATCTTGTCCAGAGACGCCCAGGACATTGAAGACCAGGACGCTATGGTAGGCGGCAATAGCCCGCCCACTTTCGGAAAGGATGGTTGGATGAGGCACTTCGGCGTCCTGGCAGACATTCATGATATGATAGACCACGTCGTTGGCGTATTCCTGGAGGGTATAGTTGACGCTGGATTCAAAGTTGGTTTGCGAGCCGTCATAATCGACCCCCAGACCACCACCGACGTCTAGATATCGCAGGCCTGCTCCCAGGCGCACCAGATCCACGTAGATCCGGGCGGCTTCATCGAGGGCTCGCTTGATATACTGAATATTCGTAATCTGACTCCCCAGATGGAAATGCAGCAGTTGGAAGCAGTCGGCCATTTGCCGCGATTTCAGCTCCTCCAAGGCCCGCAAAAGTTCTGTAACCGTCAGACCGAATTTCGACCGGTATCCAGCAGATCCTTGCCAGCGGCCTGTGCCCCGCGAAGCCAGCTTCACCCGCATGCCAATGATCGGCCGCACCCCAATCCGCTCCGCATGGTGCAGAATCATCTCTAATTCGGTGTATTTCTCAATGACCGGGATAATGCGGCGGCCGATCTTATGGGCCAAGACGGCCATTTCAATAAACTCGTCGTCCTTAAAACCGTTACAGATGATCGGCGTCTGATTATCTGCCAGAGCTATGACGGCCAGAAGCTCCGGTTTGCTGCCCGCTTCCAGGCCAAAACCATATGGTCGGCCAAACCGTAGCACCTCCTCAATGACCTGCCGCTGCTGATTGACCTTAATCGGATAGATGCAGTGGTAGCCGCCTTGGTAACCATGTTCCTTGATCGCCCGTTGGAAGGCAGCGTAGATTTCCGAAAGCCGATGTTTCAATATGTCCCCAAACCGCAAAAGAATCGGCGGATCGATCCCACGCAATTGAAGCCGATCCACCAGCACCTTTAAGTCGATGAACCGATCCTTCTGCTTGTACGGATGCACGCACACATGGCCCAACTGATTGATGGAAAAATAGCCCTTGCCCCAATCTTCTACTTGGTACAGCTCACTAGAGCGGGCCACTGTCCAAGGTGTGGTCTCTTCGGCTACCTCTACCACCATCGTCCCTCCTCAGCCACAAGACATATTCCAAAAGAAACCTTTCGATTCCTTGCTATTTTGGCGACCCTCACTCTCCTCGGAATAAGCGAACTCAGTTGCCATCCAATGGAAGAATATCGTCTTCGCAACACAACCTGGCAGATATTGTAACATTTCCCCCGAATGAAGTGCCTCCTATCTCATCCCCCTGCGAAAGCAACAATCCAGCCTCCTCACTCTAACCCTCTGTTACAATCGGCAGAAAAATTTTGTTGGATTTGCTTACCCAGCAATGAGACTGACAGACATTGTTTGGCTCTGGTGAAAGGTTTCCGCAATCTGGGGAGGTTTTGCCCATACTGGTCGGTTTTGCTTCAGTTTTGGTGGGTTTAGGCCTCCGAGCGGAAAGGGTTTCAACAGAGCCACGTTGTCTCTAAAAAGCAAGATTTTACTCCCGTTAGCCAACTGTTACTAGAGACGAATAGCCCCAACTCTGCTGGCGGAAGAGGAAGTTGGGTGCCTTGGCTAAATACTACCTATCCATTTAATTTTATGGAAGTGCGATGCGAGAATAAACCTTCGAAGGAAGAAATTTCGGCTGGGAATTTTGGTCTTTCCCCAAATAGCCGCCTCCCTGGCGGCCAACTCGCTCGAAAGGCTCGGAACGAAGGGTGGGGAACACCCGACCAATGCAGGAAGAGACTGTTCTGAAATGAGATTTTAGCAATTGCCGACAGGCTTTTCGGGTTAAGAGGCTGTGCTGAAATTGGAATTTCGAGGTTTGCCGATGGCTGGGCTACGCTCTTTCCATCGTCGGTGCTGGAAATAGCCCGAATGGGAATTCTGGGGAATTCGCGGAAGTAAACTGCTTTCTCGTGAAAATGCTATTTCAGGATAGCCGCGCAGAAGGTAGCTTCACCGATCGGTTGCCAGCTAGGGTATTGGAACCCTACAATTAGGCCGACAGCAAGTTGACAGTCGTCATGGACGCACGGCAGGGTACAGTGCCAGCTGCTCTGTCAGCCTGGGCACCCCGCAATCCAACGGGAGTATAAGAGGAGCTGAAATTCTGAGGGGCATTGGGCAAAATACAGTTGCCTAGGTAAGACAAGCCCAACCTACGGAACTCCTGCTTTCTAGAATACTTACCCATCTAATGCCGGATATAGAAACCCGAACTCCTCTGCGGAAAGTTATAAGCCCTTTGCTCTGGGAATACGGGGGCTTTTTGTTCCCGCAGACGCCATACAGAGGCAAGCGGATGGACCTAGGGAGTAGCTATTTTCCCCATCCTTGCTAGACTGAGCACAAAAAATCAGCCTTACCTGGTAGAGTTGCTAGGACAGATAGTACTATAAAGAGAATAACCGTAGTCTGGGATGAAAAGGTTGTTTTGCTGGAGGAGGAAACTACGATGAACGACTACCGATTGAGCCGACGAGAAGTGTTGCATTTGGGGGCAGGGGCCGCCGGGGCGGTGCTTGGACTCTGGAGGAACGTTTTGGCTGGTGTGCCTGCTGCCAAACGCATTCCCATTGGTCTCCAACTGTATTCCGTCCGCGAAGACTGCCAAAAGGATTTGCCCAGGGTTTTGGAAGCAGTAGCCAAAATGGGCTATGAGGGGGTGGAATTTGCCGGTTACTACGGCCGAAGTGCCAAAGAGCTTCGAAAACTTTTGGATCAAAACGGGCTTCGTTGCTGTGGGACTCATACTGGCCTGGACACGCTGCTGGGCGACGCCCTGGCTGCCACCGTAGAGTTTAACCAAATCCTAGGCAATCCGTATTTGATTGTGCCTTGGATGGCGCACGAAAAGCTGGTCACTGTGGAAGCATGCAAAAAAACTGCCCAGCTTTTCAACGAACTAGCCGAGAAAGTAAAAGAAAAAGGCATGTACGTTGGCTACCATGCGCATGCGGGAGACTTCCAAAAAGTAGGCGACCAAACTGCTTGGGATCTGTTTTTCAGCTTCTGTAGTCCCCAGGTGGTCATGCAGATGGATGTCGGCAACTGCTTGGGCGGCGGGGGGGATCCGTATGCCAGCATCGAAAAGTTCCCAGGCCGATCCAAAACCATCCATCTGAAAGAGCACGGCGGACCGCCAGGTGCCTGTATCGGCGACGGACAGGTGGATTGGAAACGCGTCTTCCAACTGTGCGAAACCGTTGGCGGCACTCAATGGTATATTGTCGAACAAGAGGCCTACGGCCAGCGCACCCCCCTGCAGGCCGTCCAGCGCTGCCTGGAAAACCTAAAAAAGATGGGAAAATAGTCGGCTTTCCTAGCAGTGTAGACGGGGGATAGTTCAGGTCTGGGGTACGCTAGCGGTCAGTGGTATCTTTCGACTTTTGCCAATGTCGGGAGGCAGACCTTTAGATGTCCTAATCCTTTGAGAATATTGGAGTTAAGAAGATTGCTGAGCGAAGAATTTCCAAAGCATACCTCCATTAAAAGGGTAGAAAACATAGCAAAAGTTGCGCAATCTCTCTTTCCCGAAAAAGGAAGCCAAAATATCTAGTCTGGTTTTCCGGTGGCCAGGCCTAGTGGGGGTAGTTGCCGGCAGACCGGCACAGAAAGACCCTGTGCCCCTCCTTGGGCACGGAGGATAGTAAAACTGCCTTTTCCTACAAGATGTTGAGGCCCCCAGGTCAATTGCTACAACATCTTGAGGCTCCGGAAACCATCTGGTCATCCCAATGGGATGACGGGGATGTGGGCCCAAAAGCTCTAGTATTAGCTGGCTCTATTGAAAGGTTGTCCGCTGTCTGAGGAGGTTTTGCCCATACTGGTCGGCTTTGCTTCAGTTTTGGGGATTTTAAGGCCTCCGACCGGAAAGGGTTTCAACAGAGCCGTATTAGCTCTCAGAATCCGGACTTGATAAGCGGATACCACCGGAACGGCAGGGGGGGACACCCCCCTGCCGGGTGAGAATCTTTATATCAGCCATTTAGTCCGGTAATTGTTTTGGATCCACTGGTCGGCTTCTGGGGCATCGGGGACTTTAAGGTTTTGGGCGTCCCACTGGATGGGCCGGTTTAAGCGCAGAGCCAGGATACCGGGCAAAAACACCTCGGCAATCCGGGCGCCGGTCTCAAAGCAGCTAAAGGGTTTCGGTCCTCCTCGGCAGGCCGAAAGCCATTCCTGCATGTGGTTATCGCCGGGCAGTCGTGGGAGGCTGACTGGCACGGCCTTAGCCGCCTCATGGTCCAGCACGCCCCGCCATTTTTTGTCTCCTTGCAGTTTCAGGATGCCTTCTCCGCCCCAGCCAGCAGCATACAGTTGGCCTTTTTCGCCCCGAAACAGGAGTCCGCCCTGAGGGGTTTTGCCCAGGCCGGCTTTGAGATCCTGGGTAACTTCTTCGGGCGGATAACGTCCGCCGTCGGTCCACCAGAGGGTAACCGGCGGTTGGTTGCCCCGGGCCGCAAATTCAAACTTAAAATAGGCCTTCGAGGGATAGGTTTCCCGCAGGGGTTCGGGCAGTTCGGTCTCCACCCGGACCGGCGGCCCTAGCTCTAAGCCCAGAACTGCTAAGGGGAAGGTGTGTGCGCCTTGCCCGGCCAACATCCCGTTGTCCATGAAAAGCCAATTCTGGAATTTCAAACACCCCGGATGATAGATATCCTTTTTATAGGGCCGATAGGGTACCGGGCCCAGCCAAAAGTCCCAATTGAGGCCCTGTGGGATGGGGTCTTCGCCTGCTGGGGCGTCATGGCTAGGCGGATTGGGGCCGTAGTAGTCGCACCAAAGATATACTTCTCGGATTGGCCCTAAAAGGCCTGCTCGAAGTACATCGATGGCTCGCCGAGTGCTCCAGACACTACAGCCTTGGGTGCCGGTCTGGGTGGCTACCGGCGTAGTGCGGGCCAGTTCGGCCAATTGCCGGGCCTCCGTTAGCGTCCGGACCAACGGCTTCTCACAATAGACGTGTTTGCCAGCCTTCATCATCGCCATGGCTATCGGCGCATGCCACCGGGCACCGGTGGCGATTAACACTGCATCGAAAAGCTTACTGTCGTCCAACAGTTTTCGGTAATCCTCATAAAGACGGGCTTTTTCGGCAGCGCGAGTGCCAACCTCACCCTGACTAGATAGATATCTTCGAGTCGTATCTAGTTGGCCTGCGTCCACATCGCACAAGGCAACTAGGTTTTCGCCTAGTCGGAGGGCTTCGGCGGCCAGATACTGCCCCCGGCTTCCGGCCCCAATCAGTACGATGTTCAACCGATCATTTGCGGAATGTTTCGGGGGGACCGCCGAC
Source organism: Thermoguttaceae bacterium (assembly GCA_025062105.1). GTDB lineage: Bacteria > Planctomycetota > Planctomycetia > Pirellulales > Thermoguttaceae > JANXAQ01. Next base: position 17,778 of record JANXAQ010000191.1, on the reverse strand, counting down.
TGGCCCAGGGCGGTTCGAGCTGCCGCCGCCATCCACCCACTACCTACACCGATCAAAAACTTCCGACGGGACCAATGGAAACTTTTCATGGCAGAAAACTCCTCTACTAAAAAGACCTCTTCTACTAAAAAGACCTCTTCCCCAACCTAAGCCACAGCGGAGTGGCTTGGATTCAGCCAGGATTGGCAGGAAAACCGGTATCGGTGGGAATTCGGAAGTGTAAAGGGAATAGGTGTGGTATGTTCTAGGGAAGGTTTTTACTAGTAAAACCGGAGGGTGGTTGCTTATCGGCCTGTTGGGTAGCTGGAGGCCAATGGTGGGAGTCGGGTGCAGAGGTAGTAGGCTTTCGGGGCGGTGGCATCAAGCAGGGCGGCCAAGTCCAAGCCGCTGCCAGCGGCCACATCGGTACCCAACAGCAGATTGGCCAAGGTGGGTTGCCGATCGTACCGAAGCACCTCAACTTCTTCGGGATCTAGGCCAGTCAGTTCGATGGCTCGCTGGACGGCATCTTCCAAGTAGCCGATCTTATCGATTAGGCCATTTTCCAGAGCTTGTTGGGCAGTAAACAATTGCCCTGTTGCCAATTTGTCCAGTGCTTCTGGGTTGGCCCGAAATTTCGGCCGACCCTGCTTGATCACCTCCTTAAACCGCCGGAAGGCATCATCGACCAAGCTCTGGAAAATCTGGCGTTCTTGTTCGGTCATGGGACGAGTGATACTACCCATATTTTTAAGCGGATGGCTGGCAATGGAGTTCTCCTTGATGCCCCAGCGCTCTAAGAGTTGAGAAAGGTCGTAGTGGGGGATGATCACGCCGATGGAGCCGGTAAAGGTGGTTGGCTCAGCAAAGAGCACATCCGCTTGATCGCCCACGGCCATGGACACATAATAGCCGCCGCTAGCTGCCATGCCGCCCATACTGGCCACAATCGGAATCTTTCGCTCCTGAGCAAGTTGCCGAAGTTGGTGGAACATGAAGTCGGCCACCGAAACCAGTCCGCCGGGCGAATCGATCCGCAAAACCACCGCCTTGACCCGCTCGTCTTTTCGGAGCATGTCGATCTGCTTTTTGAAGAAATTTTCCCCTCCAACCAATGCCCCCTCTATGGTAAGAATGACCACCTGGTTGGCTGCACCTTTGGTGTGGGAAAAATGGCGTTTGACGATCCCCTCTTCCAGTTCCGCCGTCCGTACCAATAGCAGAACCCACAACCCTACGTTCAACAGCAACGATCCAAACAAAATTACCAGCAAGAACAACCATCCAATCACACCCCAAACCGATCGTCCCGACCTCCTCCAACCAGGCGTCGGTTCGCCAACCACCTGGGCCGGATACATTGGCTCTCCCAACGGAATGTGTACATCAGACACCGCTCACCCCTCCTGTTCTGCAGCCAAAGAGCGAGCCTCATAGCATCGATCTTTTGCAGGCCGAAATATCTCCATGGGCTTTCCCAGTCCGGTCTCCGCACAGAAGCTACTCTTCCTATATTATTCTATTATCAGCCCCGGAGTGCAAGATGCACGTTGGCCAACAGGAACAATTTCATCATCGGAACAGCTTCTCTTATAGCTCAACCAGACTAGGAAAAAAAGGGGGGACTACATTTCGATGCCGGTGCGGGCTAGCACACCCTGGCGATAGTAATGCTTTAGCTCTCGCATTTCGGTAACCACATCGGCCCGTTCTAAAATGGCCGGGGGGGCGTATCGGCCGGTAAGCACCAGTTCCACACCATCTGGCCGACCGTCGATCAGGGCTAAAAGCTCCTCCAACGAAAACAGCCGAAGCACCGGGCCTAAAATCACTTCGTCCAAAATCACCAACTGATACTGGCCGCTGGCAATGGCCTGCCGACAACGCTCCAACCCCTCTCGGGCAGCAACCATATCCTCCGGACTAGGTTTTGGACCAATCCAACCGGGCCGACCAAATTGGCAGATGGTAATCAGGTCGCTCAGCCGAGCCAGTGCCCGAAGCTCACTGCTGGCAGCTGCCTTGGCAAACTGGCCGATAAAAACCCTCCAACCCGCCCCAGCCGCCCGTAGCGCCAAACCTAAAGCGGCCGTGGTTTTCCCCTTCCCGTCGCCAGTATAAACATGCACATACCCGGCCATCGCCGCACTCCTTGCTACCCATCCGATGAGCCCGGCCGATTCCAGTAGAGCCGGGGCACTGCCCTTGCCGGATTCCGGCGTAGGCCCGGTGTGCTGCCCCAGCCGGATTCCCCGTAGGGCAAACACACTGTCCTTGCCTGAAGCCAGCCGGATTCCGGCGCAGGCAGAGCCTACGCCCTACCGAACAAAAACCAACGCCGCCGAAGCACCCAAAGCCCCACCACACCCACTAACATCAAAAGGCCCGAAGCTGGCTCCGGTATCTCCGCCAGCAGGATGTTATCCACCAAAAAATAGGCCGGTGTGTTCATGCCATATTGGCCTACATCCGTCGATGAAAGCCGAAACAGCAGCTTCTCCGCCCCGGCCAGACCGCTCAGATTCACATTCAACCAAGACTCCAGGATATAATCCTGCTGGGAATTCTCGAAACGATAGTCGGCTAGATACACATCCACCGGAGAGGCGGCAATCGGTTGCCCGGAACCGTCCAGACCGATAATCCGGAGCAAAAAGTAATCCGGATAATTGCCAGCGTAATCGCCCGGATCGTTGTAATCGCCGTCGCCGTTGGCGTCCAGATAGCCGAACTTTCGGCTAAACCCATACGGATCGCCGTTTTTTAGGGTGTTCCATACATAGCAATTATTGGCTACCGAAAGGCCCAGGATTTGTTTGCCCTGGGGCAGATCCAGCGTAAAGCTATAGGTTTGGCCGTAGTTTTGGCCGTCCCAGTCGGCCGTGCAGAAAAAGACGGCGTAGTTGGCCGATCCGCCTGCTCCGCCCGGGCCGCCTGTGCCGCCGGGCGGATAGGCCGTATATTGGCCACCGAGCCCTGCCGGCGGTGTGCCGCTCCAGGTATGGTTCGAGTAGGTAACCCCGTACCACCAGGTGTAATCCCATCCATAGTAGGTGTCCACGGCCCAGTAGAGCGGGAAGGTCATGCCGCGGCTTGTCCAGGGGTTCAACGTGGCAGTGTAGTCGTAAGGAATTGTATCTGTGCCCTCGAAATGGCTGTTTGGCGGCAGAGCAAGGTCTTCAAAATCGATCAGCTCCGCCCGAGCGGTTCTAGGCCAACCAGTACAGAAACTTACCACCAGTCCAAAACAAACTCCCAAAATACTCAGGTTCACCAAACCTCTCATGGCTGCCACCTCCTAGGAAGAACAAAGGGAACTGTTTCTATCTAGCGAGGAGTTTTCTTTGTTCTCGGAAAATATACAAAAGATCATATAACCTCATTCCTGTGCAAGCAGGAATCCATTCTGCCTCTGCCCACTGCTGACTGCCGCGTAAGCGGGAATCCAGGCTTCTTTTGGGCGGCTTCCTTGGTTTTTTGCCTCTCGCCACCGTGGGAGAGGTGGGCTTGGCGCTGGCCAAGCCGGGTGAGGGGGCCTTTGACACCGAAGGCAGAAGGCCGAAGGCAGAGGGCCGAACACGTGAGAATAGCGGAACTGTCCTTCTGCCTTCTGCTCTCCCCCTTCTGCCCTCGGTGGTTGGCCCCCTCAGCCTAACCCTCTTGGTGCGGTGGGGAGAGGGAACATTAAAAACCTTCGACAATATCGCCATTCGCACGGGTGCACAGGGCGCTGAGGATGTTCATGTCTAGGCTTTGAGGCAGGAAGCGGACCGAGCCGTCGCACATTAGGCCATTGGCGCCGCCCGGATGGAGGCTTTGGATTTCGTTTTCTGGCATTTGTCCGGGGGGCGGACGATAGTTGATTTGAAAAGCCACGTCATAGACATTCCGGGCGTTGATCCATTGGCCGTCGGGCCAACCGGCCGCTTCAGCCGCAGCCAGAGTATTGGAAAGGCCATCCCGAATATGGGCAGCCTGAAGGTATTTGTCGTAGAGCATCACACCGTTGGCTGGATTGTTGTTGGCCACCCGGCGGGTGCCGTTGATCCCGCCAAAATCCGTAGCACCTCGGCCTTGGCGCAGCAAGGAGGATCGGCCCATGCTTGGACATAAATACACAGGCAGAATAGTAGCTGCTGCTTGGGCGTTGGCGGGGTCGTCAAATGGCTTGGTAAAGTCAATGCTGTGATACAGGGCCTCTTGCTCCAAAAACGGCAAGAGAAAAGCAGACCAGGCGTAGTTTTTCAGGTGTTTGGCGGTGGGCGTATCCCAGGGACGATACTCCAGGCCGCCAATAGGATAACAAATGTACTGGCTATGGTAGTTTTCCAAGGCTAGGCCGATCTGTCGGAGATTATTGGAGCAGGCGGTGCGTCGGGCCGCCTCCCGGGCTGCCTGAACCGCCGGCAAAAGCAAAGCCATCAAAATCCCGATGATGGTGATGACCACCAGAAGCTCAATCAGGGTAAAACCTTGTCCATATGGAGAGGACATTTTGGTTTTCCCGGGGCAGAGAAATGCCATGGCATCAAAGGTATCCGGCCTCGACCACCGTAACCGTCTAGTTGCCAAAGCGCCGCTGGGGGCTAGGCTGGGGGTTAGGCACAGAATTGGCCCCATGGAAAAAGTCCCAGAATATATGTCCATAAATGGAGTCTGATGGCCAAGCTTTCAGCGCAGACTTTTAGCTACAACCTGCACCGCGGAGCCGTCTTCCAGCTCAGGGCGATGGTGCTAGCAGCTTTGGTTTGCGTGCTGAGCTGACCCTCGCAGCCACACACGCCCAAGGCGTTGGTAGGTCTTCTGACTTGCGGGCGTCGAAGCAACCCGGCCTTCTCATCGCAAGCGTAGCGACAATGGCCGACAAAAGACTGGGTCACTTCTTCCAGGCCCGCTCACAGCGGCGGGGCCGTCCCGGATTTGCACCGGAGTTCCCTGTTCGTTGGCTGCCCAAGCCGAGCAGCCAACCACCAACGCCACCTTACCAAAGAGCTAAACAATCAGATGCTTTCCATTATTTAATCAAAGTGTAATCATCCGCCTCCCTCTTGTCAACAGCCGGGGAAGAAAAATTAGATAACACTTCCGCCAAATGGAGGAACCTTATTTTCCCTCCCCCGCTGCGGGATCCTGTAAGGTGGAGGAGAAAATGATCCGCATATTTGGTGCGTATTTAGCCTTTTCCTGCCGTAACCGGCATCTTCGCAGACTAAGCCCCAGCAGGGTTTCTTCACCCGGCGAAGATGGTACGAAACATTTTGGGCTATGCTTCGCTCAGCCAGAAGCTACGGATCCTGGAGCTGGTGGTCGGAAGGTTTGACGCCTTTTTTATGGCCGCCGAAGCCAATCGGGGTGGGTTGATACTGGCCCACCAAATCCACCTTGGCCCGCTCTGGCACTTCCATGCCTAAAAGCCAATAGACGGCATTGACCAAAAGCCGACGGAATCCCTCGCTTTGTAGATCGCCGGCATGGCCCATGGTGGTGGTGAAGATTTTCGCGACTTTGCCGGTCTCGGTTTTGTAGGTTTTCGTCCAGGCAATGGGAACGAGTTTTTTCTCTGGGTTGGGCGGATCGGTCGGTTTCATGCCCTGCAAGACCTGTCCCAGGACCACCGGGGTGCAATCGCCATGGAGTGTGGTTAGGCCATAGACGTCCGAGGGCCCCCAGATGTCTTCACAACCGCGAACCAACGGATGATTTTTCATTTCTTCCGGGATCACGCCGCGGGTGCTTTCTTTATTGTGGACGCCATAATGGCTGATCCAGGTTTCGCCCAACACCTGCCGACCATATCCGCCTAAAAAGTTCGGATCTCGATTGTCCCAGCTCCATTTGGCATAAGGGCTTTGGCGGTTTTTACGGTAAAAGAACGGATGCGTGGAAGTGCGCAGGGCTAAAATCGGCCGACCTGAATTCGTATAGTCGATGATCTCTTTCATTTGCTCGTCGGGAAGTTCCCGAAACCGCAGGAACATGACCATTAAATCAGCAGTTCGGAGGGCTTCCAGGCCAGGAATGTTGTCCACCGTGGTCGGATCGATCTCCCCGGTTTTTGGATTGATCGAAAACAGCACCGTGCAACGGAAGCCGTGATGTTTGGCTAGAATTTTGGCCAACTGCGGCATCGATTCTTCGCTGCGATATTCTTCGTCGCCGGTAACAAAGACGATATGTTTCCCTTGACCTGGTCCTTGGCGGCCTTCGAAGACCACCCAACCCGGCTGTTCTGCCGCCGGAATTGGAAGAGCCATTCCCAAGAATACTATACAAAAATGACTAATCCTCATCCCAATTCTTCCACTCATGCGGGTAACTCCTTGAACCATGGAAAGAAAAACCAACCAGCTCCTTGCTCCTGGATCTATGGCAGCGCAAGGTATTTCTAGCTTACTATGGGAGCTGTTGGACATCAATGCCTCCAACAGCCCAAGGCGGTCCAAAGGCAGGACTTGAAGGTAGCACGACTTTTGCTAATTTCTAGAGAGGTGGCCCCTTGGGATGTCCTAACCCTTTGAGAGTATTGGCGTTAGGAAAATTACTGAACAAAGAATCCTCAAAACCTAACCCCTTGAAATAAAACTCGACTTTTGCCATTTTCCAGGTTACAACCCCCTTTGGATCTCCTAACCCTTCGAAAATATTGGAGTTAGGGAATTTGCTGAACAAACAGCTCTCAAAACCTAAGTCCTTGAAATAAAAGAAGTTACAAAAAACGGCAAAAGTCAAGCGAAGTCACAAAAAAACGGCAAAAGTCGAGGAGGTAGGAGGCTTCGTTGAAATAAATAATACCAAATGATGCATTAGCCTCGGGAAAGACAGAAGCTACTGAGCGAGGTGGGAGCAGTTGGAGATCAAAAGTTCAGTCTAGGGATTCTTCCTGCCCGACCTCTAACAGGCGGAACCGGTGGCCTCGGACCGCCGGTCCAGTGTTGTGAAAAACAAGTCCCCGATACCGATAGCCGGAAAAACCCCGATGGATGTGGCCGAAATAGACATGACGCACCCCTTGTTCGGGACCATGTCCGATCCGACGTAAATAAGCTAATATGCGTCGGGCTACACGCCATTTCGGATACACCAAAGGTCCCAGCGCCCTGGGCAGTCGGCTGGCCATCCAGAACTCATACAGTTGACTCATCAACCGACCACGCCGGGGTCGATAATGCCAGCGGACCCGAAAAATGGCCAATTTTTCAGGTCCCATCTTCCGCTCCGCCACATCCCCATGAAGAAATATATGTTCTCCTAACCGAAGATAATAAGGATGCCAACGGAAATTGGCATATTTTTCCGCCAACCCATCCAAACGACACAAAAAGGCCCAATGATGGTCGTGATTGCCCAGAACCAGATGGAATTGGCAGTCTGGATGCTGCTGCACCAGCCGCTCTAGCCAACCGATGGCCTCCTGCACCGCCAAACCGATATCCCTTGTAGTTGCCCACCGGAAATCAAAAATATCCCCACCCAGAACAAATCGGCTTGCCTGCGAGATAGCACGTTCCAGCCGTTCCCAATACCGATCCGCCTGGGATCGACGGGCCAACAGATGCAAATCCGAAACAAAAAACCACTTTTTCACAACACCCATCCTATAGCCAGATCCCGTTCCAGCCTACCTGCCCCATACCGCCTCCTTCCTCGAACAAAGCAGGCTATTTGCAACGCCAAACAGCAAGCTTTGCAACCGTTCAGCCAGAGGCTGGCACCCTAACAGGCAGATATTCCATGTTCCACCCACACAATCCCACTTTGCTTTTCGGTAACCGCCTCAGCGAAACCGAAAGAAATTATTGTAACCTCTTCCGTCGAGGGAAGAAAGCGATCTTCTCCTGGCAAATGCAGCTGCAGGGATAACTTGGGCAAGATAGAACATCAACCAAAATGCGACTCTTACCCAGCAAAGCCAGCTTTCCACACATCCACCTGAGTGGATCCGGGGGTACCCCCCTAAGCCCTCGGAAAGAATCCTAGCCCTGAAATCTCCAATTAGGGAAGGCCTTGTTTTTGCCCCTGGCAAAGGAAGGACAGTTCGATAGGACTGGGATTGTCCTTCTTTTAAAATTCTGCCCTGAGCACAAAAAAATCAGCCTGACCTGTTCTAGCGGCGAAAACTGGCCTCTAGTTCATTTACCCACTGGGGAGCGAAAATGTCGATTCCCCCTGTGCCGCAGGGTAAATTGTCGGACAGTTCTGGAGATCGCCTTTTGCCATTTCTGCCACTTGCCGAAAATGGGAAAACGCGAACTTTCCGGAATTCTTGGCTTTAGGAATTTGCGTGCCCAAAGGGGGGTTCGCCCGAAGTCCTGGATGCAAAACAGGTAGAAAAAATGGCAAAAGTCGAGTTGGAACGAAAATGAAGCAAACCCTGCCAAAATCCAGAACATATATGGAAAATAGTGCCCCTTTGATCCAATAAGTATTCGGGGGCCCAAACAGCTACTATCCGTACTGCCCTAGCAGTGGGAGGAACCTTGCACAGGAACCTCTGTATAATTCAAGGAGGATATTTTTATACCATTTTGGATGTCCTTCCTCTAACACAACATATAGAGCTGCACCCAATAGATAGTAGGTGTTCGGATAGAAGAACCGAACGGCTATAGAATCAAAAGTCCATAAAGCTCACTACATGTTCAGGATTTTGCAGAGGTTCCCACATTGTGTCAGATGAGAGGGGAGCCAATCTTTGCATTCTGCAGAGGTTCCAACTCCACCAAAGTGGATCTAATAGGGTGGACAAACTTTTGGGGAATTCCAAGGAACACCTGCTTGGGGGGAGCGGAACATGCGTTGTCGAAAACTTCTGGACAAGTTCCGGCCGGGCAACAGCGACTATATCGGCCTTGGTTAATATCGGCCTTGGTAGGTGGGCCGGGTGGCCGTTGGGGCGGGGGCAGACGGTTCACCTTGTTTGCCTCGACTTTCTACCATCACAATTAGTTCCCCCCGGGAAGAAGTTTGCCCAGGCAGTTTAAACGGCAATCCTGGTAGCAGTCCCTGCGCCTCGGAAGGTGCTGGGATAGGAACCACGCCCAACCCGAGCACCAGGACTTCGTTTTCCGGCCAACGGAAGCGTTCATGGAATCGGAAATGGCTTACCTGTGGGACTTCGATCTGCACTCGTTGTCGGGGGGAGGTGGGCGTGGGAACGTCGATCACTACAGGCACGAGCCGTTCTACCATATCAATGTGGCACTTGATTGAGGCGTCAATCATTTTGCCATCCAGGCTAAGCAGCGGGCTAAACTCGATAGAAAACCCCTCATCAATCTGAGCCAATTCTTGTTCATAGCCTTGTAATGTATCCGGACGAAGTGTAACATCTCGCACATAAGAGCGCTGCCGCATCGAACTGACCACCGTCGATTGCCCATTCGGGATCAATAGGTGCGGTGAATTGTGCTCTCGGTAGTCGGAGCGGCGTCTTAGGTCAGCCAGAAGCAACGCGGCATCCTCCCTGGGTAAGACCCAAGCCTGGACCCCAGGTGTCTGTACCGGTACCCGCCGAAGCACCCGATAGGACTTGGCCCGCCAATTCGGATGATCCACCGTAATGACCCGCAGCCCAAACGATTGCGTCTGAGCTGCTGCATTGACAAACCGATCCACAATCTCGGCCACCACAGCCTGCATCTGGGGGGTATGATATACCCGAAGCGTGCGCTGGGTAACACTCAGGATACCCAACGGTTCGCTGTGCCAGGCTTGATAGCCCGTTTCCCGGAGGATCCAATCGATCAGGGCTAATTCGGGCCGGGCCGTCGTATGCACCCGAAGCGTGTAAGGACTGATGTCGTACTCCCGCCAGATTTGGCCAGCTTCGTTGGGTAAAGTAGCCGGTGCTGGCAAAATCCGTGCAATCGGAGCCCGGGGTTGCTCTGCTGGAGAGGGGGGCGCACCTCCACCAGGGGTAGGCTGCCCTTCAGCCAATCCTGAAGCAGTACCTCCAGATGGAACAGCTGCCCCAAACGGACTGCCGGAATGGAACGGTGGCGGGGCTTGTGCACCACTACCCGCATTTGGCGGTAGGGAATTGCTAGCTGGATTTGACGAGGAAGGAACCTCGCTCCTTGTACCTGCCCCACTGGGAGCAGCTCCACCCGTAGCTACCCCACCCGAAGAAGGTAATGCGGCAGGGCTTCCGGCCCCTCCCGAAGAGGAAGCCGACCCGGATGCCAGTGCCGCTTCAGCGGGGGTTAATCCCCACTGGATACCTGGGCCGGTCGTCCCCTCTGAGCCCGTAGTTTGCGCCTCCAGCCTGGAGGATACCAGAATCGCCCCCCCGACTCCAAGAAAAATGGTCCACAAAAACAACCCAATCTGAGGGCACACGGAGAGGATCGTAGTGAGTGTTGGGTTCACATGGATTCGCTGTGGCACGTCTCGGCCTCCCTGCCTAAAGAGGATTTTCGATGGGCAGTCCTTTTGAATGAGAAGAATGAGGAAGTAGGTCCCCTTAAAGCTTCATTTTGCCAGAACTGCGGAGGGGATATCCCACCAATGGCCTCTAATAATATAAAGGAAGCTTTTTTCTCACAATCCCAATTAGCTGGATAAAATGGAGTTTCTAGGCAAAATAGGCAATCGCTCTGCTCTGCTTCATTTAGACCGTGCCTGGCTCTGTTGAAACCTTTTCCGGTCGGAGGCCTAAACCCTCCAAAACTGAAGCAAAACCCACCAATATGGGCAAAATCTCCCTAGACTGGGGACAAACCTTTCAACTGAGCCAACGTGCCTGAAAACGACTTTCGGTCTATCTGAGCGGCCGAGTTCCTTTACCCAAAATCAATCTAGGGCATCCTTAAAGCTAGCACTCCAAACGGATTTTCGACCAAAATCCCCCTTAACAGGGGGGATAGCCAATTTTATGGAAACCTCCGACCGGTTTGGTGCTGGGCAAATGGAAGCTTTGAGGGATTGTGGATGATCTTCCGGAAACTTGAATTGCGCTACGCATGCCTTACCCTGGCGAAAGGAGCAAGCAGAAAGTTAGGGCAGACTTTTGGGGGCACGCCCACGCCCAACCGCTCTAAGCTCTCTGGTATACATAACTTTGGGAGGTATTTAGCATTTACCAAAAGCAGCAAGTGATCGCCCCAAATAGGGGGCAAACGAACCTTTCGAAAGAAGCTAAGGCTACTTTGGAGAAATTGCATACTTTAGGAAAGATCCGTTGGAAGATCTGGAGAAGCATGGTTTCAAAAACTGTTTTGGTTACATTGGCTAAGTTTATCCCTTCTGTGTTCTTCAGCGAGCTTTCAGGATTTGCCTAAACTGATATCCAAGCAGTTCAATGCTAACTTTTGTATAAACCAGTCACTTTAAGCACGACTTTTGCCATTTTCCTTAACTCCCTGTGTTTCCAGGAGTTATGGCGAAGGGCGACTTTGTTCATACAATTTCCTCACTCCAACATTCATAAGGAGTCAGCGCATTCCTGTTCCGGGCTGAAGCCAAAATGGCAAAAGTCGAGCTACGGGGGCCAGCCCTCGTTGTTTTCACACCCGCTCTTAGCTCGACTTTTGCCATTTTTCCTAACTGGTTTTGTTGCCAGCAGTTACGACAACACCCTCTTTGGGACACCTAATTTCCTAAGTCCAATAGTTACAGACAGTTAGAGCATTTCTCTGCCAGGGGGAAGTCCAAAATGGCAAAAGTCGAGCTTACTGCGCCCAGCCTTCAGGATGGCGCGGACAATCCGCTGCACAGATCACTAAACCGGGACACTGGGGGCAGCGGGTGTCCGAGCGAAGCCGGGCCTGATAGCGTCGCATGACCGGACTGCGGACAATTTTCTGCCAAGAATCTTTCAACAAATTCCCGGCCGCGTAAGCAGGCCCTCGAGCCGGCAAAACCGAACCATCCGGTTCCACCCGAATGGCCGTATCCCCCGAACAGCGTGGACCTCGCTCCAATAGAGTGCTAAGGGATTGGCCCAAATGATATTGTACAGGTGGATACCACAAGAATCGCATCTGGATACTACTGGCTGCCTCTTCAACCCATTGGGCCGCCTGAACTAATTGATCGGGCGGTAAGGCAGCATTGGGAGCAATGCCCGGAGCAACAGCAATCGCATACAGGGCAACATTCCCCACTGCCCGTCTGAGTAAAGAGGCCAACGTCTGGTCCATCTGCTGCCAGGTTGGTGCAAAAAGGGGGATTTCGGCTACGGTACATATTTGCAGTTTTTGGGCCGTCTCCAAGGCTTCCAGGGCCTGCTGATGGTCCCCTGCACAGGTCCACCGATCGTGTACTGCTTGGTCCTCGGCCAAGTAGAGCAGGTTCAGATGATCTACCCCTGCATGGGCGAGATCGGAAAGGAGGTTTTTTTTGTTCAGTACACTGCCTAACCCCCGCACGCCGGCAATCAATCCAAGGTCCTCGGCCAATTCCACAGCCCGCACCAGCCAGGCTGGTTCGGTTGTTTTCCGGGCCACCAGCGTTACATGCGGAATAGCCAGGTCCCAAAGCCGGCGGAGGATTGGCTCCAAGCGGTCGGGCTCTGCGGCAGGCAGATCGGCCGATAAAGGCCTATCCAAATGCTTGACCTCCTTACTCCATGCCGGGTCCATCAGATTGATCATCGGATAATCAGTCCCAGGGGTTTGGAGACGATCTAGCAGTTGGCCCACCTCGGCCAAATCACGCTTTAACCGTTCGGCAGGCACCGGACCGAAGGCTCTCTGTTGGAGTTGGAAGATTTTTTCTTCTGGTAGCTGCTCCAACAGGCCTTTTGCATAGATGACTCCCGAAGGCCGAAGCCATACGGCCGCTGTGGCCCCAGCTACCAGCAAACCCCCTCCCTCCGGATCCACCCGGAGATGGAATCGGCCCACCTGCCCGCTGGCCTCCCGGAAGTAATGATATAAGCCTGGTCGAATCCCCGCTTTGCGGAGAGCAGCTCGGCCGGGTGAAGGTCGAAATCCCGCTAAAAAATACTCCAGTAAAGTCCGCAAACCCATGAGGTTTCCTTTCCCAACAGCCAATTCACGTTCCTATGACCAGATCAATCTGAAACGCTCTTTGCCCTCTTGGGAGAGTTCTCGAACTTGCTTTGCTCTGCGGGGTTTCGTGTCTCGGAAAAGGCCAACATGCAACCACCGGCACAAACCGGTAAATCTGGACATTGCCAACAACACTCCGGCAGACCGGCTCCTGCGGGGTCTTCAGTTCGGGCTCGCAGACGCCGAAATAGAGGACTTTCCCAAATTACAGACCAGGGGTCTCGAAGCAGATTGCCCACCGGCTGGTAATAGGATTGGCAGGGCAAGACATCGCCGTTGGGTTCGATGCAGATCGAATATTGGCCGGCATTGCAGCGCCTAGGTCCTAGCTCTAGCTCCAGCGGAGAAAACCGGCAATATTGAGTCGGTGTGTACCAGAGGAATCGCATGCCCAACTCGGCAGCTCGATCGCGTACGCACAGGAGCACAGGCCCCAACTGCTCTTCAGCAAGGGCATCCGGAAATTGCTTCCCGAGACCTGAGCGAATAATCCCGTTCATCGCGAACGTCCGAATTCCCACTTGGTATAGAAAATCCACCAAGCTTTCCGCCTCTTGAGTGTTATGCTTGGTAAGCGTGGTGTTAGTCACGGTGTGCAACCCGGCAGCTAGGGCGTTTTGAATGCCGCACAGTGTCTCGGCGAACGGATCGCCGGAGCAAAGCGGCTGTTCGGCACCGGCTCGCGAAAGCCGATTATGGATTTCCGGTTGGTGGGAAAGCAGGGTAATTTGTACATGGTTTAGTCCAGCCTGGGCCAATTGGGCGGTATAGGCAGGGTCGGACAATCGGCGACCATTGGTATTCAGTCCGACGACGAATCCATATTGGCGGGCCAAGCGGATCCGCTCCGGCAGATCGGGGCATAGGGTCGGCTCCCCGCCTGTAAGGATAAGGTGAGGCACTCCCAGATCGGACAGCTTGCGGAGCAGCTGTTTCCAAGTTTGGAAGGACATTGGCGGCTGGCGGCGCCGTTCCGGTGGATTATAACAATGTCCACATTGATTATTGCACCCATATTGCACCACCACATCCACCTTATACGGAGCCTGCACGGGCAGACTGAATCTCGGCCTTTGCTCTGCCCAGCCTATTGGCATGGCCTGCGGAGACTCATATTGGCCAGATCGGGCCGAGTTCGCACCGGCCAACCCACCCCCATTGCACCCAAAAGCTCCTGCCTCCGCCAAACTCTGCCAGGCACAACAACTCCCCCCACTGGTCAAACGATTCAGCCAGCCGAAAAACCCTTCTACAGTTTGCCGAAGCTGCGGCCAGAGTGCTTTGGGGACGGATCGACACAGCTGCCCAAAGACCTCCTGGGGACTTCGCCCCTCCAAAGCCTGCCAGATCAATTGTGTCGCCATAGGGTTCAAATGGACCGGATCGCTCAGATCGACAAAAAGCAGTCCTGAACCGTCCGACTGAACCCGGAGATGGAAGCAACCACAGCCCTTGCCGCTTTCGCCAACCCAGTTCGCGGAGGCTTCGCCAACCTCCTTTGCTTCCGGTGGGTGTAGCGGTGGATGCCGCATAGATGAGTTTATATATACATACAGGCCTGGTCGAGGTTTACTCCAGACTCGAAAAAGGCGTTTGAACCAACGCATCCTACGGATCATGTGTTTGGCTTATTTACCATCTAAAGCTGCTCCGGGCCGGTGGCCATGGATTTATGCTTCCTCCTGCCGCAGCCCGGAACATAGTCGGGCCGGTTTACCATTTCGGCTCTTCTTCCAATTGGTAGGCGGTCCCACAGTATTCACAATGCACAAAGACGGCTCCAGCCTGGATGGTGATCGATTTTGGACCTAAACTGCCGCCGCATTGTCGGCAGGTCAGGTTCTGCAGGTGGACATCGCCGGAAAGGTCGATTTTTTGGACTAGGGTGGTTTGGGCCGGTTGCATACGGGCTAGCACCACTAAGGCACCTGCCGCCGCCCAAAGCACTAGCCCCACCACCAGCCGGGCCCACTGCCCCTGCCAGCCCACAATAAAAATCAACCCACCCAACACCAATAGCCCCGCCAAAACATAAGCAACAGATTTCACCGCTTCGGTCCTTCCGAGAATTGTACCTATTTTGCCAAAGGAAGCGGCCGTCTGCAGGCTCGGATTCCCACGGGCCTATATCGGGCGCCCGAGCAGGCGTGCTTCCCATCATCCGCTTTTGCTCTCTATGGACGAGAAGATTTTTGCGGCCGAGAGGACCGCATCGCCAGGATGCAGCATCGACTTCTAGCCGATGGAAGGAATGGCCGGGACGCCCATGCTACAAAATTGCGGACCAAACGTCCCACGCTCCTAGCAAAACCGATCCATAACGCTCACGGCTCCGTTTTCCACCTTCGGCCTTCTGCGCTTTGCCCTCGGCCTTCTGCCCTCTGCCTTCGGGCTTCTATCTTCCACTTTCTACCCTCCACTGGCCACTTCCACCTTCCCGCCTTCGGAATAGCGTCCGAGGGGCCTCAGCTTAAAACTGCCGGAGCAGGTCGAGCATTTTACGGTCCAGTTTATGGCCGTGGAAATCTTCGTAGGCCACGTCGGTCCGCTCGCTATCCAGGATGCCAAACGAACCCCGGAAATTCCACAATGCCCATCCCCAGCCGACTTCTTTCCACAATGTCAAGCAGTCTCGCATCCAGCGGAGCACTACATCATGGGGTGTTTTGTTAAAAGCGCCCCATTCGCCTACATGGACGCCGACGCCCGCCTGGGCTAGTTTTTTCCATGGTTCAATGCGATCCTGCCGGAGCCAATCTCGGTCAATGGTCTGGTTGCCTCGTTTGAGTGGCCAAGTAGGTTTTGGCCAATCTCGACGACCGACCCAACCGGCCTGATAATGGGTGATTTCCATCGGTTCATAGCCTCGGGTGCTTTGAGCAATCTCCAAAGGGACCAATTCCCAGACGGGTTCTCGGCCCCATTGGCGTCCGTCGGCAATGATAAGGCGCTGGGGATCTTCTTTGCGGATGGCTGCCACTGCCCGCTGGGCCACCTTGGCATAATCCTCGGCCGAAACGTTTGCTGGTTCGTTGACCAAATTAAAACTCAGTTGCTCCGGTTTGATCCCCTTATACCGGCGTGCAAACGCTGCCCAATGAAATTCAAACTGCTTCTGTGCCTCCGGATCTTTCCAGAGGTTGAGCTTTTCGGGCGGCTGGGCCACCGTATAACCCGGAGCACGATGGAAATTGATGCATACATGAATCCCGTATTTCTGGCCCCACTCGACTGCCTGGTCGATTTCTGCTAACGTCTTTTCTTGCAACTGGTAAGGATCCTTCGGATCGGTCCAGCAGCGGTAGTCCATCGGAAGCCGAACAAAATCAAACCCCCAATCGGCTATCCATTTAAAATCCTGTTCCACAAAAGGCTTATTGCTCCAGGGGAGCATGAACTTTTCCAATAGGTTGAACCCACGCCAACGGGGCAGCTTTTTCCACAGCGGCGTCTGGCCTGCTGGAGATGCCACCTGAGCCCCTGATACTTCTCCGCCAGAACTTTTTTTCAAGCTCCCCTCTAATCTACTGCTAAACAGGCCAATCAGACCCACTCGTAGAAAATCCCGACGCTTCATCGCATTAGCCTTTCCTAAAACACCCAAAAAGAACCTTCTCAAAGGACGGATGCCTCTGCGCCCCCTGTGCTATGTTGGAGTGGTATGTTGGATGTTAAAGTGGCCTAATAGGGTTCATTCTGGCGGAAGAAATCGCGGAATGCAACTCGTGGATGCAGCAGAGAAAGAGAAATTGAAAACTGAGAGTGTGGAGTGCCTTGTGGGGAAGCCCCTTTGGCCGCACTGCCACATTTATCTATGGAACCCCTGCATAATTCAAAGGGGATATTTTTATACCATTTTGGCCGGTCCTCTCTAACACAACATATAGTTGTGTTAGCATTGCAGCACCCAATAGATAGTACGTGCCCAGGTAGCACAACCGAACAGCTAGAGACTCGAAGGTTCACGAAGTTCACTATATGTTCAGGATTTTGCAGAGGTTCCCTATCCCTTCCCCACAGGCTGGGCAGGGACACACAGCTCCAAAACTGCCGGCCACATGCATTAGGGCACTTGTAAGAAATCTAGGCAAAGCAGTCTTCAAAGGCAAATTATTACCCTATTAATTCGATTAGAGCCTCTGATAACAATGGAACTTTCAGGGAGATCGGTAGGGGGGGTCCATTGCCGCTCATAAATGTGGGCTAACCTTAATTTTGTTAGAAGCTATTAATTGGTGTAATTTGTGTAGATTGGTTATATTGGAACCTTTGCATGATTCAAAGGGGATCTTTTTATACCATTTTGGCTTCTCCTACCTCCAACACAACATATAGGGGTGCCAACATTGCTAGCACCCAATAAATAGTAGCTGTCCAAGTAGGACAACCGACCAGCTAGAGAAGCAAACGTTCACAAAGTTCACTATGTGTTCAGGATTCTGCAGAGATTCCTATTTTTCATTTGATGGAGGAATCCGTACTAGGACTTCCGCTTGGGGGAAAAGTCATCAAAAAGCACAGAAATCCTCAACCTATGTGGGGTTTGCCCCCCTACATTGAGAGGGTTAAGACGAGCACTGGGCTTTCTTGAAACCTAAGATTTCTTTTACTTATGCGAATAAGAAATTTGACAGCCCACCAACACAGGGTAACAAGACGCAATTTCGATAGATGTGCTCCTGGCCTTGACTTTTGCCATTTTTGGCCTAGCCTGGAAGAGCAAAACTTTCACTTCTTGTAATTATTGGGGTGAGAAGCTGTCTGAAAAGAGATTTTGGCATCCTTG
>JANXAQ010000144.1 GCA_025062105.1 Thermoguttaceae bacterium | reverse complement strand
GCCCGTCTCGCTGTTATACCCAAGTGAAGATTCTGCGGAAGGGTCGTCCAGCAAAATGGGCAGTATAGACAATATACATAAAAAGTTATGTTAAAGAGCAACCATTTGGCTCTAAAGAGCGTTTTCCTATAGGTCCCAAATTCCCTAAATCTGCTGGTCCATCGGTTCCAAAGCCCGTTAGTACTTATCCAGCCGCAGTAGGAGGCTTGGATACCCCCTCTGGCCCCCAAGATATGTATAACAGCGCGCTCTGCCCCTACGCGCATGATCGTTGGCTGGTGGTTGTGTTGGTGAAGGTAGAGCAAAAAGTCTGTCCACCCTCTGCCCGTTAGGCCCAGCCGATAAAGGAGTTTATGCCCCCGGCTGTTTTCCGATTTGAACTTGCCTACCGTCTGCCGACCGGCCCTGAAATACCCCAGGTTGGCTTATGGTGGGAATGAGCCAAAGGTTCCAATATATCTCGACTCTTCCCATTTTGGCTCCATCCCAGAACGGCCAAGCTCTGGCATCTAGGACCATCCCGGAACGGAAAAACCCTAACATATTGAAACTGCTTTTAAAGAGAGGAAGCTAGACCGAACAAAAGGAGGTTTCGTTGTAACTATCTGATGCTAAAGGAGTTGGAGAAATGGCAAAAGACAAACCTAGAAGGTTGGAAATGGCCTCCGGCAGTGGTGGCCCAGGGGCTCTAACTCAATAACTGAATCATTTTTCAAAAACTCCATGCGGTGTCTGGCACCTTTGCCCTATTGAGGGCTCTCAGAGGAGATTTTTTTGACCGGAACTATCGGGTTCCTGAAACTGCGGGCAAACTTCGGAAACGGAACGGATTCTTGTCAAGATTTTTAAGCCTTTTACGTATAAAACATTGGAGGCAGCAAGGATGCAATCAGGCAAGTTTGCCTACCATTGGGTGGTTCGGAAACGTTACGAATCGAGCCATGATAGCTGATGGCCTCTGCCAGCGAGGGCTGGACCAAAAACCCAGCATGTTACCGCCAAGCCGAACGCGGTTTTTGACCCAAACATGGCACCAGCTGACGGCGAGGCGGTACCCCACTCCATGCCACTTACCCTTTCCCAATAGCAAAAAACGAAAGGAGTCAATCGGATGGAATGGTTAATCCTGTTAGTGATAGCCGCTTGGATTTGGAATGCCGCGTATAAGGCGGGCAAACGCGAAGGGAGCCGAAAGGCCTACGGCGTCGGCTACGGCCGTGGCCTGCGAGCAAGCGGCGGAGGCTGCCTCCTGATGCTGGCCCTAGTCGGAACACTCCTGGCTTTAGCAGGTACGCTGCTAGCCTGTTGGTAACAACCTTTGGTAAAAACCTTCCCCCAAGCGGAAACCCGGGATAGAAGGGTCACCAAGGATAGAGGTCCTGTTCGCCTGGTGATAAAAACAGTTCCTAAACCCCTCGGAGGGAATGGCCAACCTCAAAGACCAGACGAAAACCGATTCTAGCCGGTACCCAACCCCCTTAGAACCCTGAGGCACAAACCCCACAGAGTAACAAAAAAACGTCCATGGAAAACATGCTTCTGTTACATCCCGATAAATTGATTCGTACAATCTAAAAAAGATACAAGATCAAACGGTAAAAGATTCCTTGTCCAACTGTTATCAAGAAACCATTCCATGAAAAACACGAACAAAGGAAATGATCTCCAAAAAGGCGATCATGTGTTTGTATCCTACGGGGTCTATACGCATCATGGGATTTACATTGGTGATGGGCAGGTGGTTCACCTGACCAAGGAAAAGGGGCAAGTTGTGCAAAGCAGCCTGAAGGAATTCTGCGATGGACGCCCGCTAATGGTTGTAGATTATGAGCATTCGGATGATCCGAGCACCGTGGTGAGTCGAGCGGTTAGCCGGATTGGTCAAAAAGAGTACAATTTGTTTGCTGGGAATTGTGAGCATTTTGCTACTTGGTGCAAGACCGGTCAGGCCAAAAGCCTTCAAGTGGAGTCCTTGGTTCACCGAGCGATTTCTGCGGGGGCGAAAAGGGTGGCGATCAAAGTGGCCTCTAAGCTGGGCGTGCGCGGCATCCGAGATGTAGCTACCCCTTGGATGTTGGTGGCCGACCTGGCCCAACTGGGAACGGAGACAATCTCTCGGTCTGCGGGAGACATGCCGGAAGAAGCCCAGGCGGCAGGCAGGCTGGTGGGATTGGGCTCATCGGCAGCGATTGGCTGGATGGTGGGCGGCCCGATGGGGGCGTTAGTAGGAGGGGGCCTCTGGCTCCTGGGAGAAGTGGCAGCCGCGTTCTTCTCTGGACTCTTCTCCAGCCCAGAACCCCAAAAAGTGCATGCTGCCCCTGTAAAAGCAAGGTAACAAGCCTCTGAGAACCCGTTCCTTCTCTTCTCGATGCTATCCTCTCTGCCGACACGCTCTGAAAATCGACATTCGAACCCTTCGGCAACACGTTCTCACAGTCCTAACGACTGACCATCTCCCGGCGGTCTCTAGAAAAGCCATGTAAAATCCGTGGGCACCTAAAACCCATGCTAGACTAAACAAAAATAAAGGCCCCCCTGCAAAATCCTGAACATATAGTGAACTTGGTGATTTTTTGATTCTGTAGGGTTCGATCCGCTTCATTCGAAAACCTACCCTATGTCGGTTGCTACCATTGGAAGCAACCATATATTGGATTAGCGGTAGAAGGGCCCCAAATGGGTAAAATACCTCCTTTGCATTATGCAGCGATTCCTACTAAGCTCGACTTTTGCCATTTTTAGTCCCTTGCCGAACGGGAAAAGTTCTGACTTCTTGGAATAATTGGAGTTAGTAAATTACATGGCCAAAAGGATGAAAGTTTGTAACTCCTGGGAACAAACCAAGTTAGAGGCTGTCGAAAAAAGCATTTTCTATGATGAAAGGAGGTTTCCTTCCTCAATGTCCCAGAATTCCCAAACTCCCTGTTTTTAAGGAGTCTGAAGGATAGGAGGTGGGGGCCAGACCCATGGGAAACCAGCCAAATCCCCATTTTAGGACAGCCTCTGATCCTAATTTTAGGACAGTCTCTGATCCTATCTATTGGTCAGCTGAGGGCAAAGGAGGCCAGGTCTTTTTCAAGGCGCGGATTTGCTGAATTCGGCAAGCAGTTTTCCAAGGGCAATTGCGCGTGCAATTTGGATCGGGGTTATAGACGGGGAATTGACCGCTGCGAAGGTTTCGCACCAAACGAAATACGCTGGGGATGATTCGGCTGCGAATTGTTTGCCAGGTCTCCGTTGCGGAGACCATGCCGGTTTGGATGTTCGAGGCGTAAAATCCACTCAACGGGCTGGCCCGAGCATTATCGGTAAGCCTCCAGTATCCGGCAAACCAAGGGAGGGCCTTTTGGTCGGCTAGAATCACTTGTTCCACAGCTAATAGATACAAAGGCAATTGCAAGAGCAGACCGCAGTCCAGTTGTTGGTGGAGGTTCAGGGAGTTTCGAGGCCAAGAGGCTTTTCCGGTCTTATAGTCTAGGACGTTGAAAACCAGGCAGTCGGCCACTTTAGCCAGATCGATCCGATCGATCCGGCCAGAAATCCGCACCTTTGGCAGATCCTCCTGGGCAGCCTGAGGCAAACACAATTCCAAGGGTCCATAATCGGCAGGTCGCTTGGATTGCAGCAGGCCATGGTCTTCGGGGCCAAGAGATTCCGACTGGCCAAAGGCGATCTCAAAATACGTCGGTGTGGGTTTTTGGTCAAAGCTGGCCCATTCGCGGGCTTTTTCATAGGTTTGGTACTGCTGGCGGTAATTGGCCAGCCATTGACTGATGTGGCAGCGATGCACCTTCCAGAAAGCTGCCAGTACCGGTTCTTGCGGTGTATGGGCAAAGGTTTTATCGAGTAGCTGGTTAAGTAATGTTTGCCACTGGCCATCGGGCAGTTGGTTGGGAGAGGCGGGTGGGCCCAGTTGCTCGTTGAGCTGGCGATGCAAATGGGCCAAAATCTGATGCGTTAACAGCCCTCGGGTCTTGAGGTCCTCCTGGAGCGTTAAATCTTCTACTGGGCTTAGCTGGAGTAGCTGCTCCAAGAAAAACCGAAAGGGGCACTGGGCATACTGTTCCAGCGCCGTTGCCGCATACACATGCTCTGGCGGAAACTCTTTCTGCTGAAGTGCCAATAGCACAGCTGGGCTGGCCAAGATGCCTTCTCCGGGGCCGAAGTGGTCGATCTGACTTCGGTCGGCTATCAGCTGGATGGCTGCCAGCAGGTTTTCAGCGATTCCGAAAGCTTCTTCGGCCGGACAGCTGGTTTCTGCCAGTGCTTGCGTCATCGGAGCCGAGGGAGAGTGTTTGCCGGTTCGTGTGCGTTTTTTGCCGAGCTGCCTACTACTAGAAGAAGCTTTCGCAGGCAGAGTCGGCTGCTGAAGTGCTTCGGCCTGCAGCAGTCCTGCCAACAGCTCCACTTTACCCTCCAAGGCATCAGCCAGTGCTCGGAGTCGAAAATCCCTGGCACACAAAGGCAGGGGCTCGGCCGGGATGGGGCGAAGCTCGAAGACTTCCTTTTTGTCGATTCGGTCTGGGCCACAGACAGCTTCCAGTTCGTCTAGGTAGGGGCTGGGGGCCAACGGCTGGGCCGACTCATCCAGGCCGGGATAACTTAAGACCAACTGTCGGTTGGCCCGGCTCATAGCTTCGTAAAAAAGCAACATCTCTTCACAGGTTCGATCTCGGCGTGCCGACAACGGCAATTTCTGTTGGATCAGTTGCTGGATTTCTTGTTCGGTGTAAAATTGATCGGCTGATTCCGGCAGGGGAAAGGATTTCTCCGATAGTCCAGCCAAAAACACATAGCGAGCCCGCAGAGGCCGGGCCGTCCATACCGAAAGGACCCGTACTCGACCTGCTTCCTGGCTTTGGAAAGGCAAGCAGGCTTGCTGGAGCAGATCGGTTAAAACGGCTAGGGCTTGCTTGAGATTGAGTTGTGGGGGGGACCGGCCCACCCAATGGCACAGTTGGTCGGCCGACTCCAACAACTGCTCCAAATGCTGCCAGGCCAATTCTTCTGCAGTGGGGTGCGGCAAAGACGGAACACCGTTTCCAGCCGAGGAAACCTGGGTCGGTTGCGGGAAACCTACCGGCTGGGTTGGGCTGGCCTGGCGGATGCCCAGCTGGCGGGCCAATTGCTGCCATGCCTTTGCCCAGCCGGAAAGGGTGGCTCGTTCGGGAAGCTGGTCTAACGTCTGGGCCAGCTGTTTTAGAAGCGCCAAGGTGGCTTTGGCCGGGGAAGCATCTGGCCCTTGCGAATCGGCCAGACGCTGGAGTGTCTGCAACAGGAGCTGTCGGCCCTGGGAGATTTGAAGCCGCCGGATGATCTGTTCAGCGACCATCCCGGCCCGGCCCTGGTGCCACTGCGGCCAATCGGGCTGGAAATAGCTATGCTGCAACACAGCTAAAAGCCGACGAAACGGCCAATCCTCAACCACCAACTGCATTAGTTCCACCAACGCCCGCAGCGATCGGGCCGAGCCTAATGGCAAGGCACTTTCCACAGCGAACGGAATTCCATACCGGCGGAAGACTTCCTGGACCAACGGTGCCACCGGTTTCAAGCTGCGAAACAGCACCAGGATCTCATCCGGCCGCACCGGCCCGGACCGACTGTTGGGTTCTCCTTGGGTGAGCAGTTGTTTAATCCGTTTGGCTAATAGTTCCACTTCCCCCAATTGGCTCGCAGTGGCCAAAATTTCGATCCTCTCGGCCTTTTGAGTCAGCGGCTGATAGTGGCAAGGATTGGCGAATATGAGGCGTTCTATGTGGTCCATGGCCACCCAAACAGGCTCTGTAGGCCGATCCAACCACTGCAGTTGCAATTGCTGGTGCCGACGCCGGAGTTCTTGGAGAGTTTTTTGGGGTTTGGCAAAAAGCTCTTCTCGACCCGGCTCTTTTTCCAGGAGAAGAGTAATAAGGATCTGTTTGGCCCGGCTGGCTAAATGCTCCAAAATTTCATGCTGCGTACGGGTAAAATCGGTAAAACCATCGACCACCACAAGCTCCAGGCTTTGGTGTTGAGCGGGCGGCAGCAGGGCGCCTTGAGCTAGTAACGTCCGAGCTAGCCAAAACCGCCCCTCCGCATCGTAAAGATCATGCTCGGTCAACATCCTCTGATAAGCCTGGTACAGATCAAACAACTCTTGGTCTTTGTCGGTCATGCCTTTGGCTTGGCATGCTTGAAGAAATTGTTCCGGCCAGATTTCCCGGCGCTTGAGCTCTTGGATCCAATGGCAGAGCATATCGAGGAAACCTGGCGTTTGGGCAATTTGGGCAAAATAGCGAAGCTTTCCCGCCTCCCGACGCTCTTCCACCAACTGCCAAATCAACCACCGCTGCATCCACCGATCCAGCAGCCGAGACCGAGGACCAGAAAACTCCACCACCGCCTCGGCAAACCGGTCAAAGGTCATGATACCCGGCGCCAGGTAGCCGACCCGATTCGACAAAAGCTTTCGCCGCAGCTCCTCCACCGCCCGCCAATTAGGCGCAATCCAAAGCAGATAGCCCGGCTCGGCACCCCTGTCAGCCACCTGCTGATATCGTTCTAACGCATAGCTCGTTTTGCCTGTACCAGCCGGCCCCGCTAAAACTACGATCTCGGCCACCATCCGCTAGCTCCTCCTGCTCAAAGAGATTCGGTACCCCCGGCCGCTCCTGCCAATCTTCTAGGCTTTTGCTAATGTTTCGAGCACATTGCCCACCGGCTCAAGCTTAGCCCATTTCCAAGCTGGATCTACAAAGGATGCCTTAACCGTTCGATAATACGATAATATTAAGGAATCTCTGTAAAATCCTGAACATATAGTGAGCTTTTGTGACCTTTCGATCCTCTGATCATTCAGTTGTCCTACCCGGACAGCTACTATCTATTGGATGCTAGCGATGCTGGTACCCCCTATATGTTGTGCTAGAGGGAGCACAAGCCAAAATGGTATAAAAGCATCCCTTTTGAATTATGCAGAGGTTCCTTGAAGTTAAAAAATGCTGCAAGACCCCTCGAAACCTTCTGCAGAACACAGAAAAAAGTAAATGACAAAATGGCGAGCCGACTGGCATGGGCCAAAATCTCAAAAGTGGAGGCCTTATCCCAGAAGCCCTATGCTGACTGGGGTTGCTAGCTAGTGGCGTCTGGAAATTAGGTGTCCAAAAAGAATTTTTCTCCCTAACTACCAAAACAAAACAAGGTTAGGAAAAATGAACAATGCCCACTAAATTTCGTCTCCGAGCAATCTGGGGGAAGCTGTCCGGTTGGCAATGCCGAGTATTTCTAACAGGATTTACAGAAATTTTGAGGATTTAGAGGAAAATATTTTTCTAAAAGGGGGCAAAACTCCCCCCAAAGGGGGCAAAACCGTCCCTGGAAGAGTTTCTGCTTTGTTCCGTCTTCAATAGCCGAGGCGAAAAATTTGGCCAAAAATTTCCTTAAAAAATCGAACCATTCATTTGACCTTATTGGAAAACC
Source organism: Thermoguttaceae bacterium (assembly GCA_025062105.1). Classification (GTDB taxonomy): domain Bacteria; phylum Planctomycetota; class Planctomycetia; order Pirellulales; family Thermoguttaceae; genus JANXAQ01. The sequence goes on along the minus strand of JANXAQ010000144.1, from coordinate 100,808 downwards.
CTTGTAAAATCGAAATGAGTTTGGGAGAGGTGGTCTCTCCCGGTTGCCTCATATTTGTCATCCTTATTGTTTGAGGAGGTGTTGCCATGAGGACTTATTGGAGAAAGCGAGGGTTTACCCTCGTGGAGCTGTTGGTCGTCATTGCCATTATTGGGCTGCTGATTGCCTTGCTGCTACCGGCTATTCAAGCAGCCCGGGAGGCGGCCCGCCGAGCCACCTGCATAAACAACCTCAAACAGCTCGGCCTAGCCTTCCACAACTTCCACGACGCCTTTAAGCGGTTCCCGCCAGCCAGCGACGTGGAACGAGATCCTAACACGGGCCAGATCCTTCGGGTCCGCGGCTGGAGCTTTTTGGTGCACTTACTTCCCTACATGGAGCAGGCCTCCTTGTCTGAGAAGCTGAACTTAAAAACCGGCTTCCCGGACATCACCATTGATACGGTTTCCACGCCGTCCCAGAAGGCGGCGGCTCAGTTGGCCCGGGATACCCAACTAGGCGAATTAGTCTGCCCTAGCAACCCCAATCCTACCTACTATGATCCCCAAGCCAAACTGGGGGCCCTCACCAATTACAAAGCGCTGGGGGCTACTCATATTGAGAGCCTTTCGTACGGCTGGGAAGGACAGCTGTTAACGCCGAAGTATCCTCCTGGGGCAACTGCAACCCAACTCCGCACCATTCATCCAGACGGCGCTTTATATCCTGGAGCCAGGGTCACCTTGGCTGCCTTTGGAAAAGATGGCACCGCCCATACGTTCCTCTGCACGGAGACCATCGATCCCCAGTATGGCATCTGGACCTATGGCCGGGAGGTCGTCCTGGTAGGCCTACCTAGTCAAATTAAGAATATAGGTTCGTGGTCGGTAGTTTTGTATCAGAACTCCTACTATGCGCCTAGCGGATTCAACGGCAAATTTGACGAAGAGGCCCCAGATGCCATCCGTCAACTGAAGACCTATTTGGCCTATGACTTTGCAATAGGTGATCCTGACACTTATCAGCATTTGGAACCTACCTCCCAGCTACAGCCTGCCGGACGCCAGTGTGTGTATGGTCCTAGTGCAGGCCATCCGGGCGTGGTCAACCACTTGCTGGCCGATGGTGCGGTCCGGAGTGTCAGCAAAAAGGTGGATTTTTGCCTTTATTTCTTCCTGATCACCAAGAACAACGGCGACCCCACAGGTCAATTCTTCCAATAATCTTGGTGTAGCCGTCTGAGATACTTGCCCGGAAATTTCCTGGCAGCTGTGCCGGGCATCGAAACGCAACGTCTCGCCTGCCTTTAGGCCACTAGGCTTAAAGGCAGGTTTTTTTTATTGCTCGACTTTACCCATTTTGGAACTTCTGCATCATTCGAGGGAGATATCTTGATAGTATTTTGGTTCCCCGCCTCATCCCGAATATATTGTGTTGTTGGTACTGCTAGCACACTACATATAGTAGCTATTTCGATGTGGGTAATGAAAGCCTATGGAATCAAAAAGGCATAAAGTGCACTATATGTTCAGGATTATCCAGAGGTTCCTTTTCTAAAAGGCCGTTCTGTTTGAAGGTTCTAACCCCCTGAGAATATTGAAGCAACAGCGGCAAAATCCGGAACATACAATGAACTTTTTGAACCTTTGATTCGGGAGGCGTGGCCCATCCCATTTAAAGCCCCAGTCTATGTAGGTTGCTCGCCGTGCTGGCAGCTCTTATATATTGAGGTACAGATGAGAGCCCAAACCGGTGAAATAATTCTTCTGGAAGGTCTGCATAATTCAAAGGGATATTTTTATACCATTTTCGTTTGTGTTCCCTATAACACAACATATAGGGTTTCTAGCATCGCTAGCACCAATAGATAGTAGCTGTCCAGGTAGGCCAACCGAACGGGCATAGAATCAAAAGTTCACAAAGTTCACTATATGTTCAGTGTTCTGCCGATGTTCCTTCTTTGAATTATGCAGAGGTTCGCATGTGATGTAGTCTAAAAAAATAACTAAAGGAACCTCTGCATAATTCGAAAGGAATATTTTTATACCATTTTCTCTGGCCTTCTCTCTAACACACCATATAGGGCTGCTACCATTGCTAGCACCCAATAGATAGTAGATGTCCAGATAGGAGAATCCACCGGCTAGAGAGCCGAAAGTTTACAAAGTTCACTATATGTTCAGGGTTTTGCAGAGGTTCCTAAAGGCTTAGGAAGCAGATGAGGAGCTTTCTGGAGATGGCCGATCGGTATTGGGTGGCGGACTACTAACCGCAGCCGAAGCGGCAGGAGAAGAGACTTCTGAGAGGCGTTCCAAGACCCGATCGATCAGACCGTAGTCTTTTGCCTCTTCGGCGGACATGAAGCGATCTCGGTCGGTATCTTTTTCGATCTTTTCTAGCGGGTGGCCGGTATGTTTCAGGAGAATACGATTGAGGCGATCTTTAATGGCTTTAAATTCTTTGGCGTGGATCATGATATCGGCGGCGGTGCCTTCGACGCCAGCCATAGGCTGATGGATCATGATGCGGGAGTTGGGCAGGGCGTAGCGTTTGCCTTTGGTGCCTGCGGCCAAAAGCACCGCAGCCATCGATGCGCACTGACCAATACAGTAAGTGGCCACATCACAACTGATAAACTGCATGGTGTCATAGATGGCCAGTCCTGCGGTTACGGAGCCACCCGGCGAGTTTATATATAAATGAATATCTGCTTTCGGATCTTCTGACTGTAAAAACAGTAACTGCGCTACCACACTGTTGGCCACCTCATCGGTAATGGTAGTACCTAAAAAGACAATCCGGTCTTTGAGCAGGCGGCTGTAGATATCCATAGCCCGCTCTTCTCGACCGCTTTTTTCAATCACAAACGGAATCAGTGGCATAGGGAGTTTCCTTCTGGTTTATGGGAAGAGCCTCCAAACAGCGGCTTCCATCAGAGGAAAAAGCTATGGTCCCCATTGCGTTGCCAATGTACCGGAAACAGATTGCTTTCCCGATGTGTGGCAAGATAGCAATCTGTAGGCTGTTCAAGGCAGAGATACGCTCTGAGTTCTTCCCGCCAAAGCAATAGGCCAGTCAGTCTTCGTCCTCATCTTGATCTTGTTTAGGCTTTTCTTCTTCCTCTTCTTCGGGGGCTTTATGTTTGGTAAGGATTTCATCCACGATGCCGTAGGCTTTGGCTTCTTCGGCATTCATGTAGAAATCGCGGTCGGTGTCGGCGGCGATACGTTCGATGGGCTGTCCAGTGTGGTAGGCCAAGATTTTATTGAGTGTCTCTCGGGTTTCGAGAATTTCCTGGGCTTGGATTTCGATGTCGGAGACTTGGCCGCCCACTTGCCCATAGGGCTGATGGAGCATCACTTTGGAATGAGGCAAGGCGAAGCGTTTTCCTTTGGCCCCACCGGCCAACAGGATGGCCGCCCCACTGGCCGCTAGCCCCACACAATACGTAGCCACCGGACAACTTAAAATCTGCATGGTGTCGTAGATGGCCAGGGTGCCAGTCACGGAGCCGCCCGGCGAATTAATATATAAATGAATGTCCTTATGCCGATTCTCACTCTGCAAATAGAGCAACTTCATGATAATGTCGGCCGGATTGGCCCCAGGATTGGCCCCGTCGATCGGACCATGCAACAAAATGATCCGATTCTCCAAAAGCAGGTCCACCACCTGCATCTGCCGTTGCCGCTGATAGTCCCGATAGCTGGGCATCGTCGCTCACCCGAAATGGTTAACCTGAAAACCTAGAGACTATGTGAAAGATGGCGTTGTTTTCCGCAGAGATTGGGAAAATAAGGCTAGTGTTCCTTGTAACAGTTCACCAGAATGCACTGGGCGTATTTTTCCCTTCTCCCCTCCGGGGGATGATGAGCCGGCGCAGGCCGGAGCGGCTGTGGGACACCAGCACCAAGGGCTAGCGCCCCCCAAAGCAGAGGGCAAATCATCCTTGTGGGATTGTCGCCGTTGTGTGCTTTTCGTCTTTCCGCCTCCTATGTAGGGTGTCAAAACCCGCCTCAGAGAGCATGGACTTTGCAAATGTTCCTCTAGCATGGTGGACAAGGCCGAAGTTTTCGCACGACTGAAATCCCACGCTCACTTTTCCCTTTCCAAAAACCCCAATCGAATCTTAGGTTGACTTTTGCCATTTTTGTAACTTCTTTTATTTCAAGGAGTTGGGTTTTGAGGACTGTTTGTTCCGCAAAATTTCCTAACGCCAATATTTTAGGGGGTTGTACCCGGAAAATGGCAAACGTCAACCTTAGAGGCTGTCCTAAAATGGGGATCTGGCTGGTTTCCCATGGGGTCTTGGTCGACCGGTTCCTATCCTCCCCTTAAAAACAGGAGGGATTCTGGGACATGTGGAAAGAAAACCTCCTTTCATCATAGAGAATGCTTTTTCGGACAGCCTCTTAGTACTCGACTTTTGCCATTTTCGCTTTCTGCCGAAGGGGCAAAGTCCTAACTCTTTGAAACTATTAGACTTAGGAAAATGTATGAACAAAAAGTGGCCTCATCGCCACTTTTGGAGGTAAACCAAGTTAGGAAAAATGGCAAAAGTCGAGCTTAGTAGGAATCGCTGCATAATGCAAAGGAGGTATTTTACCCATTTGGGGCCCTTCTACCGTTAATCCAATATATGGTTGCTTCCAATGGTAGCAACCGACATAGGGTAGGTTTTCGAATGAAGCGGATCGAACCCTACAGAATCAAAAAATCACCAAGTTCACGTTATGTTCAGGATTTTGCAGGGGGTCCTGTAAATTATGCCCGGCCCGGGGGACCAGAAGTAGTCGGGGTAGAAGTCGGAGAAACAGCTTCCTCTGAAGGCTGGGCGGGTTCCCCTGCCGCCGAGGGCGTGGGTGGTGGGCCCGTTAAAGGCACTGCCAAAGCAAAAGTCTCTTCCCGTTTGGGTTGATAGGGGACTTCTTTAAATTGAGCATGCTCCAGAATCCGTTGGATGACCTTATTTTCGATTACTTGATTGCGCAGTACATCCATCAGACCTGCTTTTTCCAATCGGGCCCGGACCCGCCGGGGCGTTTCGCCAGTTTCCATAGCAATAAGCGAAATTTCCTGTTGATAGTCCTCCTCCGTAGCCTCGATTTTTTCTTCTTCAGCGATTCGCTCCAGAATGAAATGTTCACGGAGCCGTTGGGCGGTAATTTCTAGGGATCTCTGCTGAAGAAGGTTGACGTGGGCGCGAATGTCCTCGTCGGTAAAGCCGCTACGTTGCAATTCCAAGACGATCCGTTCCAATTCCCGTCGGCTTTGGCGTTGGAGCATCTTTTCGGGCAATTCCCAGTTGGCGGCTTGGGTCAATAGTTGGGAGATCTGCCGACGAGCCGACTCCCGTTGGTGGTATTCCAACTGTCGCTGTAAGCGTTCTAGCAGAGCATCGCGGAGTTCTCCTTCGTTGGAGAAGCCCCACTGGCCCAACAACTCCTGGGTCAGTTCCGGTAGTTCGACGCGTTTAACTTCTCGTACCTCAAAGACTACAGTCAGCTTCTGCCCCCGCCAGCGTGGACTGGGCGCTTGATCAGAAATCAGCACCTCCGTCTGCCGACGGTCTCCAGGCCGAGCACCCACCAAAAGCTGGTCAATCCCTTCGATCCGCCCGTCAGGAAAACTAAGGACACGCCGCAGCCGAAACATCTGCTCTTTATGGGTGGCAATCGGCTCGCCGTCGGCTTGAACCGTAATATCACAACTCAAATAATCCCCCAGTTTCGCCGGACCTTCGTAAGGAACCAAACTAGCCCACCGAGCCAACAACTGCTCCAACAGCTGATCCACATCCTCCCGGCCAAACTCACAGACCGGCTTTTCGATAACCAAACCCTTCCACTCCGGAAGCGGAAACTCGGGCCGAACCTCCAGCTCAAATTCAAATACCAACGGCCCTTCTTCCGGCAGAATAATTGCGTCGATGTCGAACTCCGGCTCCCCAATGGCGGTGAATTTCTTCTGTTCGCTAACCTGGCTAATGGCTTTCATAATTAAAGTGGCTTTAATCCGGTCGGAAAGCTCTTTGCGGTACCGACGTTCGACCAACTTGCGAGGAGCTCGACCTGGCCGAAATCCCGGCACCTGGGCCGTCGGCATCAGTTCCCGAATTTCTCGGTCAAAATACCGCTTGATGTCCTCTTCCGAGACTTTCACTAGGATATGCCGCTGGCATGGGCCCCGCTCCTCCACCTGCACTTCCAACCGAAGCGGCGGCATTTGCTCCACCAGTGCCTCGGCCACGGCCAACTCAGATTCGTCTAATTCTTCAGCGGCCTCAAAAGGTTTTTCCGTTCCCAACACTCCGCCTTGTTCGTCAACTTCCCGATCATCCACATTGGACATTGCTCTGTACCATCCTTCCTCAGGGAAAAGGAGACTTTTTCCAGCGGTCGGTTTTCCGACAGACCTTCCTAGCCCATCCACCACCCCCTCTGCTATCCGGTCCTTATAAGACCGTGCTGTTTAACCTCCTCAGGCCCCCGGCAAACAATACAAGCAATAAATGTCAGCCCACAGAGAATTGCTTGGCGGAACACTTCCGCCGAGGCAAGTAATTTACCTCTCCCCTTTTATGGAAGAGGCCTAGCAGCAGAGCAGGCCGTGTGGGTGAGGAGACAAAAAGCCCGGCTTAGGCCATCTCTTCCGCCGCACCCTCACCCTCTCGGTGCTGCGGAAAAAAATAAAGCCCCGGCCATTCGACGGAAAGGTTCCCTTTTGGCTAAAAGGCAAAATCAGCCGCCCCACCCCAGGATCCCCCTCGCCTTCTCTAGCCCTGCAGGAGGTAAAAGCCAACCGCTTAACGATCAGACACACTGAGAAGGCTTTTTAAAAGGGGTATCCATCCAACAGGAGCCACAGAGGGGAGAATTAAAGCCACCTGCCCAGGTAGCTTGGGGACAGAGAGCGGGTGATGGGACTCGAACCCACGACAACGACGTTGGCAACGTCGTGCTCTACCACCTGAGCTACACCCGCTTGCTACTGCCTACCTCTTCCAAAGCCGATCTAAACCCTTGCCTCTTAATGGATCATTATAGATTCCTCCAAAAGATCTGCAAGAGTAGAGGTTTTTTTCTCTCTTTGTATCACACTATAACAGGGTATTTGTTATACCTAATAAAGAGGGTTATCCCTTCCCAAAAGGATTTTCTCGGCGGCTTTTTTTCCTTTCGTACATCACCCAGTATATTACACATTTTATTTAATTTATCTATTTCCTCTATATTAACAGTACTGCGAGATACATATCTCACTACATCCCCTACCAAGGAAGAAAAATCCTCCTCTCCCGGGTGGCGTAAGCCCTGCAATGAGCAATTGTTTGTCCTCAGTGTAGCTCTCCTTCTGTCAGTTTGGGCCTCCCCCAGGAAGGAGAAATCTCTAACTCTTTGCAACTATTAGAGTTAGGAAATGGAGTGAGCAAAAAGAAGTCTCCTGGTAAATATTGGACCAAAAGCAGGTAGGAATAAGAGCCAGTTTAGGCGAATTGGAATAGTTCGGCAGAACAATATCGGAACCATCCATTCGGAGAAAATGGGTAATTTAGAAAAACAAAGTCGAAAAAAATTAGGAAACCTAAAAACTTTGGAAAACAGAAATTAGAAAGTTTTCTCCCCCTCTGTTTCTCCTAGTCGGCTGAGAAGAGATGAACCAGAGTCCTCTATAACTTGGCTTTTTGCCATTTTTTTCCTAACTGCTTTTTAGCTCAGGAGTTACGGCAGATCTTCCTTTTGCTCACGCAATTTCCTAACGCCAGTAATTCCAAACAGTTGTGGCTTTTTTCTTTCGACAAAAGGGCCAAAAAGGCAAAAGTCGAGCTAGAAAAATCCCTCTCGAAAAACCATTTAAAGGAAGAAGTGTCGAGAAGGGGGGACCGGTAGGCCAAAATCCATTTAAAAAGCGACAAAATCCTAATTTCAGGACAGCCTCTGACAATGTCAGCCACCGCCTTGGCCATCTTGCGCTTGCTCTGGCTGCGATTCCTCCGTAAGATACCTAGTTACCTGCGTTCAGCCGCTTAGAATCGGCCAAGCGGATCTATAAGCTGTTTTCCCCTGCTTGGAAACCCATCCATCGTGGGAAAGCCGCTGCCCTAGAGACTTCTGATGGCATAGGACACTCAGATGCTGGTAGCGCAAGTGCAGCTTTGGCATTGGGGAGCTTTTGCGCTATTTGTGCTCTTTTTGTTATTCCTGGATCTTTTTGTCTTCCATCGGGAGGCGCACCCGCCTTCTAGGCTAGAATCAGTTTCGTTCACCATTTTCTGGATCGCTATGGGGCTTGCTTTTAACGCCTTTTTATGGTGGTGGCAGGGAAACCATGCGGGGATGCTATTTCTGACAGGCTTTTTAGTCGAAAAATCCCTCTCAATGGACAATCTGTTTGTCTTTGCAGTGATCTTCCGGTTTTTCCATGTGCCGGTAATGTATCAATATCGGATATTGTTTTGGGGGATTTTGGGGGCGATTGGGATGCGGCTTGTTTTCATTTTGGCAGGTATCAGCTTGATCGAACATTTTAAAATCGTGCTCCCGATTTTTGGATCATTTCTTTTGTACACAGCTTACAAATTGGCCCGGCACACTGGCGACGAAGTCCATCCGGAAAAAAATCTCCTCCTGCGGTTTGGTCGCCGATGCCTGCGCGTTTGCCGAGGAGATCATCACCAATATGGTCAGCGGTTCTTCATCCGGGAAGCAGGTCGATGGTGCATTACCCCCTTACTGTTGGTGCTTCTGGTGGTTGAGAGCACCGATCTGCTATTTGCCATCGATAGTGTGCCGGCCATTATTGGAATTACTCAGGACCGGTTTATCGCCTTTTCCTCGAATGTGTTTGCTATCTTAGGACTTCGAGCCCTTTACTTCCTGCTGGCCGGACTCATGGAACTTTTCTGTTATCTCCATTATGGACTCAGCGCAGTCTTGGCATTTATTGGCCTAAAAATGATCGGCGAGTATGGAGCCAAACACGCTGGTTGGATCCCATCCCATGGACATCTGATTTCTCCAGCAGTTTCTTTGGGGGTAGTAGCGACGCTGTTGGGTATTTCCATTTTGGCTTCGATGGTAGCGACGCGGCGGGAAAAGCAACAGATGCTTGAATCCTGGGAGGAACCAGAGATTCCTTCGGAAAAGTATGGCTGGGAAGCTCGCACCGAATCAGATAATTCTCCTAATGATTCGCCAAAGACCAGTGCTTTCCAAAGGTCTTTAAATCAGTAAAGAAGCCTCTATATGATTCAAGGGAGATATTTTTACATCATTTGGATGCCCCCCTCCCTTTTAACCCCACCGATAGGGTTGCCAGCACTGCTACCCATCTACATAGAGTAGGCTTTTGTATGAGGGGCAATCCCCTACCGAATCAAAATTCCTAAAATCCACTCCATGTTCAGTATCTTGCCAGGGGTTCCTCGAGTTGTAGGGCTTCTAGAGAATTTACCTGTGGAACCTCTGCGTAATACTGAACATATAGTGGACGCTATGAACTTTTGATCCAGTAGGCTTTGACTTTTGACTATTGCCATTTAAACAGCTACTCTATGTACGTTGCTAGCAGTGCTTGCAACCCAATATATTGGGCCAGTCCCGGTATCCCTCGAATTATGTAGAAGTTCCCCTTTCATCCCATAGAAACTGCCTTTTAGGATAGCCTCTGAAGTATTGCTGGGGATCGGCGTCTTTCCACTTTTTAAGAGGCTGTCTGAAAAAGCATTTTCTATGATGAAAGGAGTTTTCCTTCCTCAATTCTCCAGAATCTCTAACATCCCTGTTTTTAAGGAGTCTGAAGGATAGGAGCCGGTCGGCCAAAACCCATGGGAAACCAGCCAAGTCCCCATTTTAGTACAGCCTCTTAGCTCGACTTTTGCCATTTTTCTTAACTCCTTTTGTTTGCAGGAGTTACGACGAACTCTCTTTTTGATCACATAAATTTCCTAACCCCAACATTTACAAGCAGTTAGAACATTGGTCTACCAGCAGGAAGCTAAAAATGGCAAAAGCGGTGCTAAGATTCCATCGGGAGCTTAATGGGAAACAGATCATCTCAACAAATGAGCAGGGCGGTTTGGCCCAATAGATCCAGGAAGGCGAATTCTCAGTGCCACAGAGATCCAGAAACTAAAAGCCTCTCACTAAATGAAAATCTAAGAACCGCTGCATAATTCAAAAGGGATATTTTGATCCCATTTTGGCTGTGCTTCTTCTAACAGAACATATAGAGCTGCTAGCATTGCAAGCACCCAATCGATGTAGGTGTCCAGGGAGGGCAGTCGATCGGCTAGAGAATGAAATGTTGACAAAGTTCACTGTGTGTGCAGGATTTTGCAGAGGTTCCATCTAGATGTTTTTGACATGTTTCCTGCCACCTTGGGGGGTAGGAAACTCCGTTTTGTTAGAAGCGCAACGCTTGTAGATCTCTGGGTTTGCTATGCCTTTAGATGTCTTAGGTTTCTCGCCTTGGCAGCAGTCAGACTGTGGTATTGGTGAGGAGAGGATCTTTGCTTTTGTTTAGCGTTGCCAGCGGACGAATACGCCGCTAGGTAGTGCCCGGCCGGTGCGGGTAAGCAGGAGCAACCGGCCTGCGGTGAGTCGATCGGGTCCTGGGTCGTCAAAGTATCGTGCCACGAGTTGGCGAAGCCGTTTGGGCCCAAATCCGGGGGTATGGGCCGTCAGCAGAATCCACTGTCGGTCTTTGGTGGTCAAACGGGCGCAAAGTTCTAGTAATTCGGGCAGATCTCGATCGAGGCGCCAGACTTCGCCGTGGGCACCATGTCCATAGGTGGGTGGGTCTAGCAGGACCGCTTGGAACTGTTCGCCGCGGCGTAGAGCCCGTTTGCAGTATTTACGTACGTCTTCAACGATCCAGCGGATAGGCCGATCGGCCAAACCGGACAAAGCGGCGTTTCGCCGAGCCCAGGCCACTACATTTTTGGCCGCATCCACATGGACGACTTCGGCGCCGGCAGCCGCGGCGGCCAAGGTGCCGCCACCCGTGTAAGCAAATAAATGCAAGAGTTTGACCGGAGCTTCGCTGGAGACCGCCGTTTCCGCTATCTGCTTGCTGGTCCAATCCCAGTGGACGGCATGTTCCGGAAAGAGACCGACTTGGCCAAATTCGGTCCGTTTTAGTTCTAATTGGAACGGCGGATGTTGGATTGTCCACCGATCGGGCAGGTCAGGTTGCAGGAGAACCCACTGGCCTTTGCCCCCTTCGAGCCGTTGGTAGCGGGCATGGGCTTGAGACCAGATTTCCGGCTGCTCCTGGGGCAGTTTTTCCGCCGCCGGACAAGGCCGATCCAACACCAGAGACCCAAACCGCTCCAGCCGTCGGCCTCGACCAAAATCTAATAATTCGTATTGTTCCAGGGCAAACACCGCCGCCTATTCCTTTGGGGCCCAGGAGATTCCGTTGACTTTGGCAAAAAGCCTCCACTGCCCCCGGCTGGGTCCTACAACTACCCCCAAAAAGATTTATACGAGCAGGCTGCATGGTGGCTCATGGAAGAGAACTCGTAGAGGGGGCCTTACCAAAATTGGCTGGACTAATCTTCAGCAGTAGTCATTGGTTTGGTTAGTAAACCTCTCCCAAATCTGAACCATATAGTGAAGGTACCTCTGCATAATTCAAGGGAGATATTTTTATACCATTTGGGCTGTCCTTCTTCTAACACAACATATAAAGCTGCAGCATTACTAGCACCCAATAGTAGGTGTTCGGATAGAAAAACCGAACGGCTATAGAATCAAAAGTCCATCAAGTTCATTACATGTTCAGGACCTTGCAGAGGTTCCTGAAGTTTATGAACGTTTCAGGAACCTCAAGGAACCTCTGCATAATACGAGGAAATTTTATACCGTTTTGGTTCTCACCTAGACTGAGCCAATATATTGGGTTGCTAGTACTGCTGGTATCATACCTATAGTAGGTTTTTGAGCCGAACTACCTTTCTATCGCTTCCGGGGGTTCGGCCTGGTTTTAGCAAGTACATCGCTCTGTCTGCCTATCGGCCAGGCGGGGGTAGAGAGACCCCATGGGCGAACCTAGGTGCGTTGTCGGAGGGAAAGATATTCTTTCAATGCCTCTTGCCAGGGGGGCAGCTCGGGTCGGCCGGATAAAGCCAGGTATTTGGAAGGATCCAGCACACTATAGGCAGGCCGACGTGCCGGTGAATCCCATTGGGTGGAGCTGATCGGCTCCAGTTGGACTGGCCAACCGAGTAAGCGAAAAATCTCAGCAGCAAAATCGTACCAGGTGGTTTGGCCCTGGTTGACCACATGATAGATGCCGGTGGCTCGCACAGCGACTAGGAAACAGATGGCCCGAGCCACATGGCCTACATAGCTGGGGGTGCAATGTTGGTCGGCCACGACGCGGAGTCGTCCACGTTGCTTGGCCTGTTGGATCATTGTCTCCACGAAGTTGCCGGCGGTGCGGGGGCCCAATCGGCCATAAAGCCCACAGGTACGTACGATCAGCCAACGAGGAGCAGCTTTGGCATATTGTTCGCTCTCCAGCTTGCTGAGGCCATAGACGTTGACCGGCCCCGGAGGATCTTCCTCCCGATACGGGGTCTGGCGAGAGGAGTCGGCCCCAAAGACATAGTCGGTACTGATCTGCACGAGGCTGGCCCCGATCCGTCGGCAACCTTCTGCAAGGTATGCCACCCCACTGACGTTAACGGCCCGACACCGTTGAGGTTCTGACTCCGCCCGATCCACATGGGTGTAGGCCGCACAGTTAATCACCACATCCGGTGCCAGTTCTTCGATTCGCCGAACAACCCCACGTTGGTCGGTCAAGTCGAATTCCGGCAGATCCAGCCCCAATGCTTCTGGCCCCAACTGTCGGCATAGTTCGCCGCCCAATTGCCCCAAACTCCCTGTTACCACAATCCGCATACCATCACCCCGATTCCGTGAAATCTGTGCTCACAAGCTTCCAGAAGCCGTACAAGATACCATACTGCCACTGGCTCTCCCAGGGGCTTACCCTCCAAGGCCGGAGCTAATTTTTTACGGTCCGTTTCGCTCGACTTGTGCCATTTTCTACCTCGCCCCGCAAGGGGCTCGCTGTTATACACCTCTTTGGGATGGATTTACCCCTCACAGCAGCAGCAAACGCTTGCCCCAATCAGAGGGATAAATCAACCTTTCAAAACAAGCTAACGGTTACTTTGGATAAATTGCACAATTTAGAAAAAATCGTTTAGAAGATCAGGAGGTGTTTGGTTTCAGAAAATGGTTTTTCTATATTTTCTATTTGATCCATTCTGTGTTGTTCAACGAGTTTTCCTGCTTTGCCTAAGGTGATGTCCAAGCGTCTGAACTCTAACTTGTGTAGAACAGCGAGGCGCAAGGGGAAAGCTCTAACTCTTTATGCCTATTGGAGTTCAGAACTTGAGCGAAGAAAAGGAGGTTTCCTCGTAACTATTGGGAGCAAACCAAGTTAGGAAAAATGGCAAACTTCGAGTTTAAGAGGGCTGTCCGAAGATAGATCCTCCCTACTCCGATCAAATTGTCTCTTGCTAGGATCTCTCGGAAACAAAAGGCCCATATTCCAGCTTCCAGGGGTTTAGGGAACCCTCTGGAGGAAGGAGTTTGTAGCTCTGGAGTTTAGGTTCTATCTTCAGGAAAACGGCTTTCCGGGATAGGCTTTAACGGTCGGCCACTGGATGGTCTGCCCTCAGAGGCTGTTTGGAAATCAACACTTGGGCCTTTCCCGATACGGTTTGGATGAACCAGGTCTTCTAGCAACAGACGGGAAACATAGGCCTTCCGGCTGCTGGGGATCCAGCTACGGAGCCGATTTTACCCGGAAAAACGCATTTCCAGACACCTCTCAGAGCTGACTCCTTATTACCCAGCTGCCGTTCCCCTGGCCTAAGCCACTTCACCGCTTTCAAGCAGTTCCTGGAGGTATCGGCCGTAATCGCTGCCTCGGTAGGCTGCTGCCAGGGCAGCAAATTGGTCTCGACTAATAAAACCTTTTCTCCAGGCCACCTCCTCCAGGCAAGCAATTTTCCATCCCTGGCGGTGTTCAATGGTTTGGATGAAATTGGCCGCCTCCAGGAGCGATTCGGGGGTGCCGGTATCCAGCCAAGCGAATCCGCGGCCGAATAGCTCCACATAAAGCCGACCCCGTTCCAAGTAGGCCCGGTTGACATCGGTGATTTCCAGTTCCCCTCTGGCCGACGGCTGAAGCGAAGCGGCTATAGAAACCACTTCATTGTCATAAAAATAAAGACCGGTTACAGCATATCGGGATTTCGGCTGGGCGGGTTTTTCCACGATGTTTACCGGTCGGCCCGCGGAGTCCAGTTCTACGACCCCGTAGCGCTGGGGATCTTTGACCGGATAGGCGAACACGGTAGCACCGACCGGCCGGCGGCTCACCCGGGTTAGCATTCCCTGAAAACCCTGCCCGTAGAAAATGTTGTCGCCCAACACCAAGGCCACATGATCCGAACCAATGAAATCCCGGCCTATGAGAAAGGCTTGGGCGATCCCTTCCGGCCGGGGCTGCACAGCATACTGAATCTGCAGACCCCATTGGCTGCCATCGCCCAGAAGACGTTGGAAACCACCTAAATCCTCCGGTGTGCTGATTAGCAGAATCTGCCGGATCCCGGCCAGCATCAGGGTCGAAAGGGGATAATAGACCATCGGCTTGTCATAGACCGGCAAAAGTTGCTTACTGACCGCCCGGGTCATCGGATATAACCGTGTCCCTGCTCCTCCAGCAAGCACTATCCCTTTGTGAAAATAACTGGTTTGCACCATCGCAACGATTCCTCTAAGGCTTCCGTGGTGTTCGCTCGACTTTTGACATTTTTTGAACTGCTTTTATTTCAAGGGGTTAGGCTTTGAAGATCCTTTACTCAGCAATTTTCTTAACTGCAATATGTTCAAACAGTTAAGACATGCAAAGGAGGCTGTTTCGGGTGCAGCTAAAACTTTCTGGGTTGACTGGGTAACATAGGTAATATAGAGAAAATAGGCGTTAGCCCCCTCTAAACCAACTTTACACAGCAGCACTCACCCATAGAACAATCCCTTTTCCTTCCCTTTTTCCTCCCCCACATATCTCGCTGTTATACACCATTGGGAGGTATTTCTCATTCTAACGGCAGCAAATTATCACCCCAAACAGGGGAATAACGACACTTTCAAAAGAAGCTAATTGTTACTTTGGAGAAATTGCAGCATTTAGGAAAGATTATTTGGAAGATCAAAAATGCTTGGTTGCAGAGAGCATCTTAGCTACATTGCTTTATCCATTCTGTGTTCTTACACGAGCTTTCGGGATTTGCTTAAAGTGCTATCCGAGCAATTCAACGCCAACTTGTGTATAACACCAATCCCGACATATAGGGATATAAACTCCTTCGTCCGACTCCTGGCCCCTACAGTACGGCTCGTTTGTTATACACATCTTTGGCGGCAACAGCGACCTAAAAGGCGTGCTTCTGAGGTAGTGGGTACCAAACGGGTTCTGGAACCAATGGATCAGTGGATTTAGGAAATCTGGGAAATAAAGAAAAAATGTTCTTGAGAGCCAAATCGTTGTTTTTTAATGCAATTTCTTTGTGCATATTGTCTATATTACCCATTTTATTGGATAACACTTCCACAGAGATTTCACTTGTATATAACGGCGAGACAGTACGGAGCCTCGTGTACTGTGGGAGCTACCAGAGGCTCGCTGTTATACACAAGTTAGATTTCAGACGCACAGGCCTCACTTTAGGCAAAACAGGAAAAATAATTGAACTACATAGAATGGATCAAATAGAAAATATAGACAAACTGTTTTCTGAAACTGAAGCCTCCTGATCTTCCAAATGATTTTTCCTAAATTGTGTAATTTATCCAAAGCAACTTTTGGCTTGTTTTGAAAGCTTGAGTTATCTCCATAATTGAGGCAATCATTTGCTGCTGTGAGGGTAAATCCATCCCAACGATGTGTATAACAGCGAGCTACCAGAGGGTGGGGAGTTCGATGGGGCAGAGGGGAACCTATGTTTGACAAATCCCCTAAACGGACACAAAGTCAGCCGCACCTGGTACCCCCCAGAAAATCGGCAAAAGTTAATATCTGCTTGGAATGATGCAGAGATTCCAATACATTTGAGGCCAGCATCTTAGTTATGCGAAAGGTTGCCCGGAGTATCTGAAGAAACTGGATCGGCTGCTCTGCCAAGCCGACGATGCCAGATTTTCTGTAAAGTGTGGATTAGGGGAGTGGGCATCCAGCAGATCAGCCATAACAGCCGAGCTCGGCCGGTAGGACTCCATTGCAAAGATCGGCGAAAACTCTGCTGGGCAGAGCGGCGATCGCCGGCGTCCAACTGGGCGGTGCCTAATTGATCATAGAGTCGGGCCATTCGATGCCGAAGCTCCGGCTGGTTGGTAAGCTGATGTTCTGCCAGAACCCGTTCCAAGAGTCGGGCCTCTTCGGAAAGCATCTGTCTGCGGTCCCAGGTGCCTTGGCGGCTATGAATCCGAAACACGACCAGGGGTTCCGGCACATAGGCCAAATCCCAATGACGGGCGATTCGGAGCCAAAGGTCGTAGTCCTGGACGGTATTGCCCTGGATCGATAGATCGCACAGGCCCACTTGGCGAAGGGCCTCTGCGCGAATAAGGACTGTGGAATTGTAGATCTGGTTCTCGAGGAGGAGTTGCCGGAAACATTGCCCCACCAGCCGCTCCGGTCTGGCCTGGGGGTTCAAGGGGCCGACCCATTGCTGGCGGTCCTGGTCGTAGTGATCGACCGCCGTATGGACCAGCCCGACCCTGGGGTTGTTGAGCAAAAGCGGGACCTGCCGGGCCAATTTTTCCGGCCGCCACCAATCGTCTTGATCCAGCAAGGCGATCAATTCGCCCTTAGCCCGCTGGATGCCGGCATTTCGGGCGGCGGCTACCCCTTGGTTGGTCTGCTCGACCAGGAGCAGACGATCCCTGTATCGGCCAATCACTTCTGCAGAACCGTCGGTAGATCCATCGTTGACGACGATCAGTTCTATGTGGGGCCAGGTCTGCGCCAGCACGCTTTCAATCGCCTGGCCTACATAGGCCTCCCCGTTATATACCGGAATCACCACACTGACCAAGGGCGTAGGCATCGAATCAGCTACCAGCTATCTAGCGACCAGCAGGAGGCAGAGGCTGTGTGTCGGCAAGGAGTTTTCGGAGCATCATGGGCAGGATGCCCCCATGCCGGTACCACTGTAATTCCAAGGGGGTATCAATTCGGACTTTGACCTGGAAGAGCCGGGAAGCCCCGGTCGGCGGCTGCACCAGCACCTGGAGTATCTGGCGTGGTTGGAGCTGGTCGTTGAGTTCTGGGATATCGATCAACTCTTGGCCGGTCAGTTGCCAGGTTTGCCAGCCTTGGCCGGGCAAAAACTCCAACGGCAGCACGCCCATGCCGATCAGGTTACTGCGGTGGATCCGTTCAAAGCTTTGCGCCACCACGGCGCGGACGCCTAACAGAGCAGTGCCTTTAGCGGCCCAATCTCGGCTGCTGCCACAGCCATATTCCGCTCCCGCCATGATTACCAACGGCACCCCCTCCTGCTGGTATCGCATAGCAGCCTCATAGATGGTCATCAGATCGCCGGAGGGGAAATGTCGGGTATATCCTCCTTCCAGATCAGCGACCAAATGGTTTCGGAGGCGGAGATTGGCAAAGCTGCCGCGGACCATCACCTGGTGATTGCCTCGCCGGGCGCCGTAGGTATGAAATTCCTCTGGCTGGAGTCCTAAACTGCGCAGATAGGCTCCGGCGGGGCTTTCCGGGCTGATCGGACCGGCCGGGGAAATATGATCCGTGGTGATCGAATCGCCCAACAGTGCGAGGATCCGGGCCTGCCGGATGGGCTGAATGGCCGGAGGGGTCAAATCGACTTGATCTAGAAAGGGCGGCTGTTGGAGATAGGTGCTGGCTGGGTCCCAGGCATATAAGGCCCCTTCTGGCGTGGGCAAAAGATTCCACAGCGGCGAAGCCTCATGCAGGCGGGCGTAGGGACGGCGAAACATCTCCGGTAAAATGGCTTTGGCTGCTTGGGCCAGTTCCTGCGGCGTGGGCCAAATATCGCGGAGGAAGACGGGTTGGCCTGCCGGGTCTTTGCCGATCGGTTCCCGATGCAAGTCGATGTCGATCCGGCCGGCCAGCGCATAAGCGACCACTAGAGGTGGACTGGCCAAGTAATTGGCCCGCACCAGAGGATGGATGCGGCCTTCAAAGTTTCGATTGCCGCTTAAAACCGCCGCCACTACCAGTTTATGTTTTTCGATCGCCTGAGCCACCTGTTCCGGCAACGGCCCACTGTTGCCGATGCAGGTTGCACACCCATAGCCGACGGTATGAAATCCCAGCATTTGGAGAGGCCTTTCCAGGCCGGCGGCGGCTAGATACTCAGTTACAGCCTGAGAACCAGGAGCTAAACTTGTCTTCACATAAGGAGGAACCCGCAAACCCCGACGAACAGCCTTCTCGGCCAGCAAACCCGCCGCTAACATCAAAGTAGGATTACTGGTATTGGTGCAACTGGTGATGGCGGCCAAGACCACCGAACCATGCCGAAGCTCGGCCTTCTGCCCCTTAACTTCGATCGGAACCGCCTGGGCCCTCTGCTGTGCCGAAAGACCAAAGCCTCGCTCCGCTACCGGCGCTTCCAGAGCCCGCCGAAATGCCTCCGGCAGATGCCCAATGGGGACACGATCCTGCGGACGTTTCGGACCGGCCACTGAAGGTTCCACCCTGCTAAGATCGAACGTTAAAACCTGCGAATATCTGGGCACAGGAGCGTCGGGAGAACGCCACAGAAACTGTTCTTTCGTATATTCTTCTACCAATCGGAGATGCATTTCCGATCGGCCTGTTTGACGCAAATAGGCCAACGTCTGCTCGTCGAAGGGGAAATAAGCCATCGTCGCCCCATATTCTGGAGCCATATTGGCTAAGGTAGCCCGATCCGGAACTCCCATCCACCGGACACTAGGACCAAAAAACTCAAGGAATTTCCCCACGACCCCCACCCGCCGAAGTTCCTGAGTCAACATCAGCACCACATCGGTCGCCGTGGCGCCGGCAGGCAGCTGACCAACCAGCTCCACCCCCACAACCTCCGGCAAACAAAGACCCACCGGCTGACCGAGCATAACCGCCTCGGCCTCAATACCCCCTACACCCCAACCGACCACGCCTAGGCCATTGATCGTGGTCGTGTGGCTATCGGTGCCTAGGACGGAATCCGGATAAGCTACCGGCCCCGCATGGTCATGCCCCAGACTGACACAACTGGCCAAAAACTCCAGGTTCACTTGATGGATGATCCCCACCGAAGGCGGAATAACTCGAAAATTGCCGAAGGCTTTCTGGCTCCATCGTAAAAAGATATATCGTTCCTGATTCCGCTCAAATTCCAAAGCCACATTGCGACTGAGAGCATCAGCTGACCCATAAAAATCCACTTGGAGCGAATGATCGATGACCAGATCCACTGGCACCAGGGGATTAACCCGCTGGGGATCGCCTCCTAGCCGGGCTACAGCCGCCCGCATCGCCGCTAAATCCACCATGCAGGGCAAACCGGTAAAATCCTGCAACAACACCCGAGCAGGCAGAAAAGGCACTTCGACTTTCGGTTGGGCCTCTGGCCGCCACCGAGCCAATTGCTCTACCTCTTCCGGCCGGACCAGCTGACCATCGCAGTGCCGAACCAGAGATTCTAAAAGAACACGAATGCAATAAGGCAACTCCGCCAGCCGAGCCCACCCTAACTCTTCCACCCGACTCAACCGATAAAATCCTACCTTGCCGCTCGGAAGGCTCAATTGACTTCGAGCTTCTAGAAGATCTGTCATGGATTCTAAACCGCTCATCCTCGGAGTACTACCAAATAAAAAGAACCCTCTACTTGATTCAAGAAGGATCTTTTTATACCGCTCGAGCTTGTCTCCTCTCTAACCTAATATACTAGGACTTCTTACATTGCAAGCACCCACAGATAGTAACTGTCCGGCTAGAAGAATCGAATTCGTACAGAATCAAAAGTGCATATAATCTATGACACGTTTAGCATTTCCGGCGGTTCTGAAAAAAGCGTGCCGTAGAACCTCTGCACAATTCAAAGAGGATATTTTTATACCATTTGGGCTTGCTCTCCCTCTAACCCGATATATAGGACTACTAGCATGGCGAGTACCCAACAGACAGTAGGCGGGAAAACCAAATGGGTATAGAATCAAAAGCTCATATAGTTCACTATATGTTTAGGATTTTGCAGAGACTCCTAAATTCTCCAGAATCTTCGGAGTCCCTATTTTTAAGGAGAGTCCAACGGAGGGCCGGTCCGCCCAAAACCCATTTGAAACCGCCAAAATCCCAATGTCCCGACAACCTATCAGTCCAAGAAACCTCTGCATAATGCAAGGGGTATATTTTTATACCATTTTTGGCCGTCCTTCCTCTAACACCACATATAGAGCTCGAGCATTGCTAGCATCCAATAGATATAGTAGGTGTTCGGATAGAAGAACCCCACGGCTATAGACTCAAAAATCCATAAAGTTCACTATATGTTCAGGATTTTACAGAGGTTCCCCAATATTTTCGGCCGGTTAGGACATTCAAGCAAAGGGCCTCTAGCAATTGGGAAAAATCGAGCTTAGAAACCCACATTTTCCCTCTGCCGGGCAGTATCCGGCATCCGTTTGGGCAGGGTAAAGTAAAAAGTAGATCCTTCTCCCGGCTTCGACTGGCACCAAATTCGCCCCCCATGACGTTCCACAATTCTTTTACAAATGGCCAAACCGATCCCTGTGCCTGGATACTCTTCTTCCGGATGAAGCCGCTCAAAAATCAGGAATATCCGTTCTATGGCGTCGGGGTCAATGCCGATGCCATTGTCCTGCACGCCAAAGAGCCACTCGTCGTCCTGTTGTTGACAAAAAATACGGACTTTCGGAGATCGATCTTTAGCATGGAATTTAATTGCATTGCTAAGCAGATTCTGGAACAATTCCAGCAGCAACGTGGCATCGGCAGTTACTTCCGGCAACGGATCTAGGGTGATTTGGGCCCCGGTTTGGTCAATAGCCGCCTGTAGGTTCTGAATGGCTTCCTGCACGACCTGATTGGCATCTACTGGTTCAAAATAAATGCCCCGGGTGCCAGCCCGGCTGTAGGCCAACAGATCCTGGATCATCCGTTGCAATCGCTGGCAGGCTTCCGCAGATAAATCTAACAAAGAGCGTTCCGTGGGTTGAAGCCGATCTTTCAGGCTACCCCGCAGTGTTTGCAGATAGGTGCTCATCATCCGGAGCGGCTCTTGCAGATCGTGAGAGACCGTATAAACAAATTGCATCAGATCTCGATTCGTGCGGTCCAGTTCGGCGGTACGCTGGGCTACCAGTTTTTCCAATTCATCTTGAGTCTTTCGAAGGAGTTCTTCTGCTTGGCAACGCTCGGTAATATCGGCAATAAACCCTTCTAGAGCAATCACCTTGCCTTGCGCATCTCGGACGGCAGAACCTTTTTCCCAGACCCATTTTTCCTCCCCTTGGGCGGTGCGAATCCGATAGACCAGCTGGAAGGGTTCGTCAGCAGCAATAGCCCGCTGAACATTTTCCAAAACTTGTTGGCGATGCTCCGGGACGATCAGTTCGGCATAGGAAATCACCCGATTGCCAATCAACTCCTCTGGCCGATAGCCGGTTAGAGCTACACACCCTTCGCTGACAAACTCCATAGTCCAATGGGGATCGTTCAGACATCGGTAGGCCATGCCCGGCAGGTTTTTCATCAGGGCCGACATAGCCCGTTGACTTTCCTGCAGTTGGGCTTCAGAACGAGTGATCTGGGTAAAGACAGGACCTAACTGTGCAACTCCTACCACCAAGAAAAGGGAAATAAAAAGGCCGATGATTTCTACCTCTAACACAACCCCTGCCCCGGGCCCCTGCTCCAAATGGCTGCCTAAGATTAAGATCCTCCCAAGCGTCATTAGCGCAAAAGCAGCGGTTACCATCCCCCAAGCCCATCGCAGCTTCGGCCATTCCAAAACTTGCCGAAGCGCAATGCCCACTGCTGCTAGTTGCAGCAGGATGGAAAGCAACAGGACTAGCGTTACTGCATCCACCGGCAGGTTCCTTTGGCCTTCTGTTGGCCCCTGCGCTATTAGACCGCTGCGTGTTACTACCAGGAAACCTGCCCCCTGAGGAGACCCACAGACCGCGCCCGGAGGGATTCGAACCCCCAACCGTCGGTTCCGAAGACCGATGCGCTATCCAGTTGCGCTACGGGCGCCTAAGCAACATATTATAACCACAAAAATAGGGCAAACAATACCCCCTGTTAGGTGTATATTTTTACGGATTTTGGCCCCAATCTATCACTTAAGTAATTTTACCCATACTATTGGTTATAGTAAACCCCCTCTATAAGGTGAAAATTTCGCACTTCCCACCTCGGATAGGTTCTTTTTGGGAGGCTGCCCTTGGGGCCGCCGGCCCCGCTCATCCATTAAAATACAGGTAAGCTCCTACAATGACGGCCACTACCACTGCCGAGGCTGCCACTTCCGTCCACCCCCAACTGGCTCTGGAGCGTGCCCGATCCTCCTGGGTCAAGGTGCTAAAAGTCAATCCCCGGATTCGGTCTTCCGGCGGGGCATCGGTCCAATAGCTTACCAAAAACATCACTCCCACACTGACCAAAAAGACCAAAAGGCTATAATACTGAAAATAAATCTGATTCACAATCCACAAAAACGAACCAACCGGATATCCCTGCTCAAACCCAGGCAGTTTCAACGCCACCGGGGTATCCACCGCCAGTCGAAATACCCCTAACGCAAACCCCACAACAAGCGCCGCCAAGCAACCTTTGGCATTCAGCCGCTTATTAAACACCCCAAAGAAAAAGACCACGAAAATCGGGGGTGCCAGATAGCCTTGGACGGTTTGCAAATAATCATAAAGCCCCCTGGCTCCTTGGATGACCGGCACCCAGGCCAAACCAATCAGCACCATCACCGTGGTGGCTACCCGACCAATCCAAACCAACTGATGCTGGGAAGCCGAGGGATGAAACTTCTGATAAAAATCCATAGTAAACAAAGTAGAACTGGCATTAAATACACCTGCCAAGGAACTCATCAGAGCCGCCAATAGCCCCGCCACTACGATTCCCCGCACCCCCATCGGCAACACATGGGCCACCATGAGAGGGAAAGCGGATTGGCATTGTTCAGCGACGGCCCGACCGTTCTGGTCCACCAGATGGGCTAGACCTGGATAACCCCGAGTTGCTAAGGCAAAACAGATCATGCCGGGAATAATGAAAATAAAGACCGGCAGTAGCTTTAGGTAGGCGGCAAAGATGCTACCCCGGCGTGCTTCCCGCTCGTTGGGGGCCCCAAGGGCTCGCTGAACAATATATTGGTCTGTACACCAATACCAAAGTCCAATAATCGGCGCACAAAAAAGCATTCCCAGCCAGGGATAATTCCTGTTGAAATACCAGGCCATCCGGATTACTTTCTGCCCATCTCGTTCCAGCTCTTCGTAGACCGGCGCCCAAGTGCCCTCGACCTTTTTACCCTCGATTTCCTTCGGGATCAGCGGCTTCCAGAGATTAAACCCTTCGTTGTAGCCTGCCTCCAATTGCGAACCTGGATACGGCGCCTGGCGAAGCTCTTGCCAACCGCCTAGTTCCACAAGTCCATACACAGTAACCAACACCGAGCCAACGATCAACACCAACGTCTGTAACGCCTCCGTATAGGCCACTGCCCGCAGTCCCCCCAAAACCGTATATAGACCTGTAAAAAGTATCACCAGAACCGACCCGATCCAAAAACTATCGAATCCATATCCTCCTATTTCCACCCGAAGCTCCGGCAACAAGGTGCGAAAGACCACTCCGCCAGCAAAAATGCCCACAGCAATTTTCGTCAAAATATAGGCCACTAGCGAAATTATCGACAACACCCAGCGAGCCGTTGCCGAGTACCGCCGCTCCAAAAACTCCGGCATCGTAAAGACCATCGACCGACAATAAAAAGGCACCATCACCCAGGCCAAGACCAAAAGACACCAGGCATGCAGCTCATAATGGGCCATCGCCACCCCATCGGTGCAGCCGGAACCGGCCAGTCCAACCAAATGCTCCGACCCGATATTCGATGAAAAAATCGAGGCCCCTACTATCAGCCAACCCAAATGTCGACCTGCCAAGAAGTAATCATCCGCGGTATCCCGGCTTTTGCGGACCGAATACCAAGTCAGCAACAGTAACAGGAGAAAATACCCGGCCAGCACAGCCCAATCCACCGGGCCTAGGGCAGATCGAACCGGGAGCGGGGCTGCTGGGGCGGAAGCGCGTTCTACCCTCTGGGCCGACCGCTCGGAAGAAGCCGCAGGTGCTGAAGGCACGGTCAAGCCAGCACTCTTGCCCGGTGCATCTGCCCCAACTACAAAAGCATCGGCTACTGGTTCCGCCCCTATGGCCGCTCCTACCATGGGCCAAAAGGCCGTCGACGCCTCTAAACCAAACCCCCCAACCACCCAAAATGCCACCCCAAAGCCCACGCCGATCCACTGCCATGGCTTAACTAAACCTAGCCGCTTAGAATCCATAGGCCGACTCCTTCTTGGCAAGCCCAGCCCGTATCTCTTCCGCCCAAGCGAAGTAAACTGAAGAACCTTCGAAAAACCTTCATCATATAGGTGAACTTTACGAACTTTTGACCCTTTGGCCATTCCGTTTTTCCTGGTCGAACACTTACTATCTGTGGCCTGCTAGCAACGCTAGCAGTCTTATCTATAGGTTAGTGAGAGAGTAAAGGCAAAATGGTATAAAAATATCTGCATTGTATCTGCACTGAATTATGCAGAGGTTCTTTTATTTTTTTCTCGGATTAAACAACTGAAATCGCCTGGAAGGGATTCCATACCACTTCCGGGGGGTGGGGCGGTTCTTCTTCGCTTACCGCCGGCCAGAGGGGGACTGCTAAGGGACGAATACCTCTGTCAATTAGCCCGTTGGCTTCCACAGCCGGCATTGCCTCCAGCAAGCAATACCGCCCAGTAGTCCGCGGAGGGTAGCGGCTAGTTTCGTCGCTCGGCTGAAATGTTAATAAAGCCAACTCCCCCAGCAGTTTTGCACCCAAAAGAATTGGGCATGATTATAAAACATTGCAGGACCGGTAAACAGACTCCCCTCCAACATCGCGGTAGTTGCGGTTTCGAGAGATTCGAACGCCATCGGAACCCGGCCACCGTTAGAGGCTCTCCGGAAAAAGGAGTTTTGCCCTTAGAGGTTGTCCTAGAAGGATTTTCTACGAGGAAAGGAGTTTTCTTCCTCGATTCCCCAGAATTCCCAAAATCCTTGTTTTTAAGGAGTATCGATGGTAGGATCCGCTCGGTTAAAACCTATTGGAAATCGCCCCCATCCCAATTTCCGGACAGCCTCCTAGCTCGACTTTTGCCAATTTTCCTAACTGCTTTTGTTGCCGGGAGTTAGGGTGAATGCTGCCTTTGTTCACCGAATTTTCTAACCCCAATAATTACAAGCAGTTAGAACATTGCTATTCCGGGCTGAAGCCAAAATCCGGGCTGAAGCCAAAAATGGTAAAAGTCGAGCTTATCTTTGCCTAGAGGGGCCAATAACCCCACCACCTATTTCCGGGTTTTGCCGGAGTCCCCTTCCGCCCGAAAACCTGTCGGACCACGCTAAAATCTCATTTTAGGACAGCCTCTTGGCTCGATATTTGTCATTTATGTACCTTCTGGAATCTCTGCATAATTCATACATAATACATAATTCAAAGGAGAGGTTTTGTCGTATTTTGGTACCCGCCACCTCTCGCCCAATCTGTAGGATTACTAGCACTACTAGCAACCACCATAGAGTAGATCTGGCTCTGTTGAAAGGTTGTCCGCAGTCTGGGAGAGATTTTGTCCATACTGGATGGGGCTTGCTTCGGTTTTGGTGAGTTTAGGCCTCCGACCGGAAAGGGTTTTAACAGAGCCAGTGGGTCTTTAAATAGAGCGGACTAATCCCTACGGAATGATAAGGTCATAAAGTTTACCATGTGTTCAGGATTTTGCAGAGGTTTCTTTCTTTTACTTCAAGGGTTTCGGCCTTAAGGATTCTTTGCTCGGTAATCTTCCTAACTCCAATATTCTCAACGGGTTATGGCATCCAAAGGAGGCTGCCTCCTAGAAATTGACGAACATCGAGGCTAGGGGCCCGAAAGGAGGATTTCTCCGATGGGCGAACAAGGCTGCATGGGATGATACCAGCAGCTATCCGAGGGACAAAAATCGGTCTGGAATCGGCGATTTGGCAACGGCTTCTACAGACCGTCGGCCTCCTGCAACGCCTCCATCGCCTGGCGTTTCATCCGTTGATAGCGATAATTGAGCCAGAAGATCAGAAGCCCTACCACGGCTATTCCGCCGATGGTCAGCCAGGGGTTATTCCGATCCAGATAGCGGTTAATCACATTAGCCCCTAAATACATAAGTCCATTACCAAGGATGCTTCCCAACGCCACGCCGATAAAGACACTGGTTCTGCTCATGCCGAGCAATCGTCCAAAGATCGAGCCGCCCACACTTCCGGTAGAAGCCAGAGGAAACATCACAAAACCTACTAGTCCCACAAAAGTTAGCCGTTTCATCCAAGGATTCGATCTTAAAATATATTGGCCGTCTTCGACTAAGGCTAACATTCGAGGGCCTAAAAAGGGGATTCGGAACAAAAATCCACTATGACAGACCAGCAAACTGGCGGTCATCAAATCCATATAGGTAACCAGCAGGGCCAGTTGTCCTGGAGTAAAAAAGTCCATATGAGGATTCTGGGCTTCGCCGCCCAGGATGACAAATCGGCCGAAGAAAAAGAAGGTGGCGGCCGCCGTGCCTAACAGTCGAATCGCCCACTCCCAGCCCGCCACCAAACCCACCCCAACCACAATTAGGCCAGAAAGGACAAACGGCCCCAGCAGGGTCAACCACCAAACTGCCGGATACTGCT
The DNA here is from genome assembly GCA_025062105.1 of Thermoguttaceae bacterium. Classification (GTDB taxonomy): domain Bacteria; phylum Planctomycetota; class Planctomycetia; order Pirellulales; family Thermoguttaceae; genus JANXAQ01. The sequence continues at coordinate 73,766 of JANXAQ010000144.1, read as the reverse complement.
TCCGAAAAGAAATCGTAAAGGCTTCTTCAGCCGACTGAAGCTGCCGCTGCAACCAACGGGTCGAACTACGTTCATCTGAAACTATCTTAGCCATCGTTTCCGAAACTGCGCGGTTGTCTTTCCAGGAGCGTTTCGAGGTACAAACCATGCTCATCCAGTGGAAACTCGGTGCTTAAAATCTCTTCTACCAAAAGAGGTACGTATCTTAGTAATTTGGCCTTTTGACATTTTTCCCCAACTGGGTTTGACTCCAACAGGTACGACGCCCGCTTTTAGTCATGCAATTTCCTAAGGCCAACGATTTCATGGAGTTAGACCTTTCCCCCCTCCGGCATAAGTTAAAAGGAGACATTTTCGCTCCTTTTTGGGTGCCCCTTAGCTCTAACCCAATCTATAGGGTTACTAGCACTGCTAGCAACGCTATAGAGAGTAGGTCGTTGAATGAGGCAAAGCCCCTACCGAATTTAAAAGCTCATTGGATGTTCATATTTTTGCAGAGGTTCCGTACCATCTTGGCCAAATGGCGCATTGGCTCATTCCTGCACAAGCAGGAATCCAGTTGTTGCTGGTTTAGCTGTTCTGGATTCCCGCTTTCGGGGGGAGCATGCTACCAGAAGGCTTCCAGGCTCGCTACAGTCCTGCTAGCAGAAGGATGCTAGCAGAAGTTGGATAATACGCACTTTCCCATGGCTGAGTTGGCCCATCTATTTTTCCCAATCCGACTGGTTGACTTCGATCTGCTAGCTACCCAAGGAAAAATAGCACATCCAGCGTTGTGGCTACTGACAAGGGCTTTTGGCTACCCCCGATAGGGGGTCATGACACCCTAATAGGCCACACCGCCCTTGGGAAGCACTGGGCCTATTGGTATATTCTCAAGAGATGGCAAATTTTACCCGAAATGCCTTTCAGGAGGGAAGGGACGCTTATGGTGCGCCAACCGGTGGTGCAGACGACAAGCCCGCTGGGGCAGGACGAAGACCGGGACTTACGTCCCCAATGGCTTTCCGAGATGGTAGGCCAACGTCAGGTCTATGAGCGGATCAAAATTGCTATCGAAGCGGCTTTGAAACGGGGGGAACCTTTGGGGCATATTCTCTTTGATGGCCCCCCCGGATTGGGGAAAACTACCTTTGCCCTCTGCATCCCCCGCGAATTGGGGGTTCCCATCCAAATCGCTAATGGCGCTACGCTCAAAGCCCCTAAAGACATTATCCCCTATCTAACCAACGCCACCGAACGCTCTGTGCTGTTTATCGACGAAATCCACCGGATGCATAAATCGGTCGAGGAGTTTCTTTACCCGGCCATGGAGGATTTCCGCATCGATCTTACCCTGGGTGAAGGGATCAACGCCCGGACTATTAATATGCCGCTAAAACCCTTCACCCTGATCGGAGCGACCACCCGGACGGGACTGCTTTCAGCACCACTTCGGGAGCGATTCCAGATGCGGGAGCATCTGGACTTCTATTCCATAGAAGAACTAGCCGAGATCATCCGCCGCAATGCCGTCAAACTGCGGGTCAGCGTGGATGAACCAGCCGCCTTAGAAATTGCCGCCCGAAGCCGCGGCACCCCACGCGTAGCTAACAACCGACTCCGATGGGTCCGAGACTATGCCACCAGCAAAGCGAACGGCCGAATTACCCTTTCGGTAGCCCAGGATGCCCTGCAGATGCAAGGAATCGACTCTCTTGGCCTGGACCCGCAGGATCGAAAGTACTTGGAAACGATCGGCCGGGTCTTTGGCGGCGGCCCGGTGGGCGTGGAAGCGGTGGCCCATACTATGAATGTGCCATCAGATACCCTCATCGATGAGGTAGAACCTTTCTTGCTTCGTTCGGAATTGTTAGTGCGTACCCCCCGAGGCCGACGTCTGACCGAAGCTGGTTTCCGCCACCTTGGCCTGCCGGTGCCTAACCAACCTCAAGGTTTTCTCTTCTAACTCACTATTCTAACTTCTAACTTCACTATCACTATGGCTGGAGAACCCTCCGCTTCACATATGCCGGGTGCAGCTGAAATTCGGGAGAGGCACCTCTCCAAAATACTGAACATATAGTGAACTTTAGGCGCACAGTAAAAGATAGGAAGTGGGGTGTAAAAACTGCAAAATCCTGAACATATAGTCAATTTTATGAACTTTTAATTCTATAGCCTTTTGGTGCTTCTATCCGAACACCTACGATCTATTGGGTGCTAGCAATACTAGCACCCCTAGATATTGGGTGAGAGGGAGGATAAGCCAATATGGTATAAAAATATCCCCCTTAAATTATGCAGAGGTTCCAGTATCTCCCTTAAAGGCCCCAAAGATTCCTTGCCTATTTGCCAGAGTGATTTCCCAATGCAGGAACAGGAATAGAGGGCCGCCACAGGAATAGAGGGCCGCCAATTGCTAATTTAGAAACACAAATCTGGGCAATCCAGGCAAGCTAGAGAAACTTATTGGATTCACTATGTTCCCGGTTTTCAAAATTGAGTGGCTTTATTCGGCTGAGCAGTTGCCGGGAAACAAAAATCCAAGCGACAGAGGTTAGATTTCCCTCCCAGAGCCATGCTTTAGGGGGCTAAACTCCGGCTGAGCTAGGTCTGTGACTGGACTCCGAACCTATTTTTTCGAAGCTCCTTTTATCTCGACTTTTGCCATTTTCCCTAACTCCTTTTGTTTCCAGTAGTTACGACGAGACTTCCTTTTGTTCACACAATTTCCTAACTCCAATAGTTACAAGGACTTAGAGTTTTACCCTTCCGGGAGAAGACCTAAAATGGCAAAAGTCGAGTTAAGCTCGACTTTTACTAATTTCTAGGGTGGGAGCCTTTTCAGATGTTGTAACCTTTTGACAACATTGGAGTTGGGAAATTTGCTGAACAAACAATCCTCAAAGCCGAAGCCCCGGAAATAAAAGAAGTTATAAAAATGGCAAAACTCCAGCTAAGGAGCCATCTGCGGAGGCTGTTTTGCTCGCCTGTTTAACCTGTTATGAGCTGATACCACAACGGCAGACGCTGATGTAGCAAATCGGGACACGATTTCCCGGCCACGAGCCACTATCGCCGCAGCTAGGGTTTTTGGAAAGAAGAGGGCTTTTCTACTCCTTTGTCCGAGCCAGCTTCTTGCTGGAGGCGAGCTTTTTGTGTTTGTACTTTCTGTTTGAGCCGTCGGCTCAACCGCCACAAAGAAGCTTGCAGCGTTTGGAGCGGCGGACAAACATCGGCCTGCGGAATAACCACCAAATCCAATCCGGCAGGCAATCGGCCTTTCGAAAGCCGAAATGCCTCCCGAATCATCCGTTTCCACCGATTTCGGGTCACCGCATTTCCTAGTCGGCTCGACGCACAAATCCCTAGCCGGGGATGATCTAGCTCGTTAGCCCAGGCATACACCGCAATCCACTCATCCGCGGCTCGACACTTGGCTGAAAACACTCGGTCAAAATCCTTCTGTCGTCGAAGCCGATACGTTTTCGGAAAGGAATAATCTGGCACCTCACCCCTCCCTGGAAGGAGAAAACCATGAGGGACTCGGCTTTAGGCAATCGGCTCATGGTGTGGAAAGCTCTGTTACCATCGCAAATGGGACCGGAGGGCAGGCTGAGGATGGGCTTGGTCGATCTGCCGAAGCATCTGCACTTCCGAGTCGGAAAGGTTTTTGGGTAAGACAATCAGGACCTCAGCATAAAGATCGCCGGCCGGCTGGTCGCCATGGGCGGGGACTCCATAGCCGGCCAGACGTAGTTTCTGCCCGCTGGAAATGCCCGGCGGAATCCGAAGAGCCACTGGTCCTTTTGGAGTCGGGATGTCGATTTTGGTTCCTGCGGCTGCTTCGCCCAGGCTGATCGGCACCTGGACATACAAGTTATTGCCCCGGCGCTGGAAACATGGATGCGGCTCTACATGGACCGTTACCAGCAAGTCACCAGGCGGAGCTGCTCCTAAGCCTGGTTCGCCTTGCCCTTTAAGTCGGAGTTTTTTGCCCTCTTCGATGCCCGGGGGTATTTTCAGGCGAATGGTTTCCACCCGGCCTGAACCATGGCGCACGCGCAATTCGTGTTCCCCGCCTAACACAGCGGTGGTAAAGGGGATGGAGATCTCCGTTTCGATGTCTTGCCCGCGAACGGTGCGGGTGGTCGTGCCGGCCCGGGCTGTGGACCGACGAAACTGCTCAAATAGATCACCAAGCCCACCGACCCCGGTGCCAAACCGATCCCCGAAAAACTGTTCAAAAATGTCTTCTAGGCCACCGAACCCTTCTGGCCCAGAGCTCCAGGTGTAGGTATAGGTACCCCCCGGCGAGGGGCCGCCTCGGCCCATTGTCTCAAACGCACTCCCGTATCGGTCGTATAGCTCCCGCTTTTCCGGGTCGTTTAAAATCTCAAAGGCCGCCTGCACCTCCTGAAACTTCTTCTTCGCATCTTTGTCGTTGGGGTTCAGGTCGGGATGGTATTTGCGGGCCAACTCCCGATAGGCCTTCTGAATCTCCGCCTGCGAGGCATCCCGACGAACGCCTAAAACTTTATAAGGATCTTTCATAACTGGTTACTGGTTACGGATTCATCGGAGGGTCCATGGGGAGAGACGGCGGCAAGCCTACAGTTTTTTCGAGAAAAGTGGCCCTTATGGATGTTCAGAAACGAAGCTAGGACCGGAACCCCAAACTCACCCCCCACCGGGTGGGAAGGTACAAAGCCCGCCATTTCTCCCATAATATATCATTCTAAAGGGAGTTTACCCGAGGATTCAAGCGGAACCGATCTTAGGAGCCAAAAGGTTCAACCCCGACATGCCTTCTGGGTTACATTTCAGCTTAGGTTACATTTCAGCTTAGTGAAGGCACTGGGCGCTGGGGGTGGTCAGCCTTCCTCTTGGAACCGTGGGAAAAGGGAAAACTTAGGGCCGTCCCGTCGGGTGAATTATTACTGGCATTTTTCTCTGGCTGGCTCTGTTGAAACCGTTTCCGGTCGGAGGCCTAAACCCACCAAAACTGAAGCAAAAACGACCAGCATGGGCAAAACCTCCCCAGACTGGGGACAACCTTTCAACAGAGCCTCTCTGGCTCAATAGCACTTATCTTTATTCGGCCGAAAGGTTCACTGTGTAGCCGAAGAGGAGTTGGAAGATGGCTCGGCCCAGTCGACCGGAAAAACTCTCTGACCAGCTGCCCGGTCTTTTTGATCTTCTCCCGCCATGGGAGGAAGATGATCGGGCTGAGGTACTAGTGGCCAAAGTGGTTTTTCCGGATGGACCTTCGGGTGATTTTGATTATCTTGTTCCTGCGTGTTTGGCCGGCCGGGTGCAGCCGGGCCAAAGGGTCCGGGTTCCGCTGGGCAAAGGAAATCGGTTGGCAGTGGGCTATTGTGTGGAGGTGGGCAGTCGGCCGGTCGGTCAACGGCAGTTAAAACCTATTGGGCAGTTGGTGGATGAGCGACCATTGCTTTCCCCGGCAATGCTTCGGCTGACCCAGTGGATGGCCGACTATTATCTATGCGACTGGGCCACTGTCTTAGAGACAGTGTTGCCGGCCGGAGTACGACATCGGGCAGGTCTGCGTCTGACCACCTTTTGGGAATTAAATCAAGAGGCATTGGCGAAACTGGACCTAGCTACCCTGCCGCCTAAACAACGGTTGGTTGTCCAAATTCTGCGGGAGGCCAAGGAGCCGTTGACCGCTCCGGAGATTCAACGAGTGGCCAAATGCTCGGCAGGCCCCATTACCGCCCTGCACCGCAAAGGCCTTTTGAAAGGTCGGCGCGTTCGGATCCGCCGGCAGGATATCCTGGAGCCCCCTGAACCCCGCCAGCCCAATCTGCCGCTGAACCCTGATCAACAAAAGGCCCTGGAGATTATCCGGCAAGTGATCCACAGTGGTCAACACAAGACGATTTTACTTTACGGTGTAACCGGCAGCGGTAAAACGGAAGTCTATATCCAGGCCATTCAGGAGGTCTTGCGCTTCGGCAGGCAGGCCATCGTGCTGGTGCCGGAGATCAGCCTGACGCCGCAGACGTTGCAACGGTTCCGAGCACGCTTCGACTCGGTCGCAGTGCTGCATAGCCACCTGACGGATGCGGAACGCCATTGGCAATGGGAACGGATTGCCTCTGGCAAGGTGCAAGTGGTCATTGGTGCCCGAAGTGCGGTTTTCGCTCCGGTGCCGCATTTGGGGATAATCGTTTTAGACGAGGAACACGAAGCTTCGTTCAAGCAGCAGCAGACGCCTCGGTATCATGCTCGGGAGGTAGCTTTATGGCGGGCAGCCGCCGAAGGAGTCCCCTTGATCCTCGGATCGGCCACTCCCAGCCTAGAAACTTGGTACCAGGCCCAACAGGGGCATTATCTTTTAGTCCAACTGCCTCGGCGAATTGAAGATCGGCCCCTACCTCCAGTAAGCACCATTGATCTTCGGATCGAAAACAGCGGCAAAAAACCTTTGGCAATTAGTCGGCCGTTGTATGCGGCTATGCGAGAAAGCCTCCGGGAAGGAGGTCAGATCATTCTGCTTCTGAACCGCCGGGGATTTTCCACGCATATTCAGTGTCCGGCCTGTGGATATGTACTCAAATGCCCTCTGTGCGATATTGCTCTTACCCATCATCGAACGCAGCAGATTGCCCTTTGCCATTATTGCGACTATCATGAACCGGCCCCTACGGCCTGCCCCCATTGCCAATTTCTAGGCATTCTATATCGGGGACTTGGCACCCAGCGGTTGGAGGTGGAAGTGCGGAGTCGATTTTCTGGGGTCCCCTGCCTGCGTATGGATACCGATTCTATGCAAGCCAGGGGGGCCTATGACCGAGCCTTGGAGGCCTTCCGGACCGGTAAGGTCCGCATTTTGCTAGGCACGCAGATGATCGCCAAGGGGTTGGATTTCCCAGAGGTCACCTTAGTCGGAGTGGTCAATGCGGACACGGCATTGCATCTGCCAGACTTTCGGGCTTCAGAACGCACCTTCCAACTGGTCACCCAGGTGGCCGGCCGAACCGGCCGAGGCCCTAAAGGAGGTCGGGTTTTAGTACAAACGTTCAATCCAGATCACCCCATCATCCAGGCAGCCATTCGGCACGATTATGTACGGTTTGCCCAAATGGAACTGGCCAACCGAAAAGCGTTCGGTTATCCGCCCTTTACTCGGATGATTCGGTTGGTGGTTCGGGGACTGCGCCCGGAGCCGACAGCCGAGTTTGCCAAATTGTTGGCCGAACGAGTTCGTGAACAATTAGGGCTCGTCCAGCCCCCTGCAGGGCCGCAGATGCCAACTCGGGTGCTCGGGCCTGCCCCAGCTCCCTTTGCTAAACTGCGTGGCATGTACCGATATCATCTCTTGCTGCAATCCTCAGACGGGGACCAACTGCGCCAGGCGGTCCGCCGTGCTACAGCCGATCTCCAAGTCCCCGAAAACATCCAATGGATTGCGGACGTGGATCCAATAGAAATGTTGTAAACTCGACTTTTGCCATTTTTGGGCCCCTGGTGAAAGAGCAAAGTTGTAACTCTTTGGAACTATTGGAGTTAGGAAATCCGGTGAACAAAAGGAGTGTTCACCGTAACTTTTGGAGCCAAACCAGGTTAGGGAAAATGGCAAAAGTCGAATTGTAAAGGAACCTCTCCATAATTTAGGGGTGCTAGCATTGCTGGCTCCCTATAAATTGGAGATGTTCGGATAGTAGAACCGAACAGCTATAGAATCAAAAGTTCCTAACATTCACTGTATGTTCAGGAATCTTGCAGAGCTTCCGAAAGTATAGGTTCAAAGGCTTAACCCCTCTAAAGGAGGGCGCTTCCTAGTTGCAAAACTCGAAATAAAATTATGCAGAGGTTCTTCGCCAAGTTTTAAAATGGCAAATATACACAAAATACGAAGAATAAACAGAACAGAAACTTTCTCAACTTTTCTCACCAATCTCTACCCTTTTGCTTTTTAAAAAAAGTTGTTAGAATTTAAGGTGTTCATTTATGGAAACAAGATAGCTTGGTGGGGTTAAGGAATCTCAAAAGGTTGGTTTTGGGCAAAACTCCTCGGCAGCGGGTCTTTCGTATCCAGGTTTCTAATGCTCCTTTATGGCCCTGTGGGAATTGCCGGGGGGAGTAGAAAGGAAGCAAAACAAAACCGAATCCCTCTGGTGGAAGGTTGTCCGCAGCCAGGGAGATTTTGCACAGGCTCACTATCTATTTTTACTTCTGGTTTCATGAGGGTAGGCCCCGCTCACCCAACGGTCTCAACAAAGCTAAAACGAGCAATATCCGGTCAAGGGCCGGAGGTTACTCAGGTGAAAGGTTGCAAAACCGGCCCGGCCCTCTTGCAAGTTTCGGATGAAGGGAACCATTCAGACCAGAGTGATACCCTAATACATGCAGGAACTTCTGTGAAATGCATAAGGAGCATTTGCACACCATTTGGGGCTTTCCTTCTCTAACCTAATAGATAGGGTTGCTAGCCTGCTAGCAACCTCCCTCTCAGTAGGCTACGCACAAACCCCATGGCAGACGGCAACGGACCTAAAGGAGGCTGAGCCGTGGTCGGCTATGACGCTCTGATGAAAGATGTCTTGGCCGTCATCTTGGCCGGCGGTAGAGGGGATCGGTTGCAGCCGCTGACGCGAGACCGGGCAAAACCGGCTGTTCCGTTTGGCGGAGCTTACCGAATCATCGACTTTACTCTGTCCAACTGCCTGAACAGCGGTTTGCGGAAAATCCTGGTCCTTACCCAATACAAAGCCATGAGCCTGGACCGGCACATTACCATGGGCTGGAATCGCTATTTTTGTCGAGAACTGGGTGAATTCGTCGATGTGGTGCCCCCGCAGCAGCGGATCGATGCCTCCTGGTATCAAGGCACCGCGGATGCCGTCTATCAAAACATCTATACCATCGAAAAAGAGCACCCAAAATATGTGATTATTTTAGCAGGCGACCATATCTACAAAATGAATTATCGCCTGATGTTGGAGGCCCATATTGCTAAACAGGCCGATGTAACCATCGGGCTTCTGCGGGTACCGGTGCAGGAGGCGCGGCGCCGGTTTGGCGTCATGGAAGTGGATCCCACTGGTCGGGTAGTAGGCTTCCAAGAAAAGCCTGAACACCCTACCCCGATCCCGAACGATCCCACACACTGTTTTGCCTCCATGGGCATCTATGTCTTTAACGCCCCGTTTCTATTCGAAGAATTGTGCCGAGACGCCACTCGGCCGGGAAGCAAACATGATTTCGGCGGAGATGTAATCCCGGCCATTGTACCCACTAGCCGAGTCTATGCCTATGAGTTCCTCGACGAAAACCGCAAAGCCACCGCCTACTGGCGGGATGTGGGTACACTGGATGCCTACTACGAGGCCAACATGGATCTGGTGGCCGTGGATCCCCTGCTGAATCTGTACGATGAGCAATGGCCCATCCGCACTTATCAGCCGAATTACCCACCGCCCAAGTTCGTCTTTGCTGAGGAAAAACGCCGTGGACAAGCCCTGGATAGCATCGTCTGCTTAGGATGCATTGTTTCCGGAGGGACGGTGATCCGCTCCATCCTCGGCCCCAGGACTCGAATCAATAGCTATGCCGAGGTGACCGATTCAATCTTGTTGGGCGATGTGGATATCGGTCGATATGCCAAAGTTCACCGTGCAATCATCGACAAAGGAGTCCGGATTCCCCCAGGTGTCGAGATCGGGTTTGATCCGGAGTTGGACAAAGCTCGAGGCTTTGAAGTAACGGAAAGCGGAGTTACCGTCATCGCCAAGGCGGACGGGGTAGAACATTTTCCAGTGCCCCCGCCGAAGTTCGCTGGTCTGCGAATCTCTGCTCCCAGCCAGTTTGGGGTAAGTGTCCGCCAGGAGCAACAGCAATAAACCGTCGAAACCTCTGCATCATTCAAAGAAGATATTATTTTAGTGCCGTCCCCTCCAACCCTATCTTTAGGGTTGCTCCTTCTGCCCTAAAACTCGTAAGTCTTTGAGTGAAGCGGCCCAATTGCTACCGAAGCAAAGCCCCAGAAAGTTCCCCGCCAGTTCAGATGTTCCCACAGGTTTCTGTAATTCCTTTCTCCACTTGTTCTCCGCCCATTTTTCGGCCCTCGGACTCACTTTGACTTCTGCCATTTTCGGCCTCCAGCCGAAAGCGGAAAAAGTTAACCGCTTGGAATGATTGCCATTCGGAAGTTGTGTGGACAATAGGAACGTTTACCCTAACTCCTGGCGGCAAAACAAGTTAGAGAAAATAGCAAAAGTCGACTTCATCAGCAGCAGTAGCCAGCAGAGGATAACAAATCCCCCTGCAATTATGCACAGGTTCTTGATTTCTCACTCTTCTTCAGAAGAGCTCTGGGCTGAAGGACACTTAGAGCCTGCTTGAAAAGAGTTTTTGGTTCACTCGGTAGTCAAGTTGTTTGCTCCACCAGGACGGGCTATAGCCGAAAATTTGGGCACCTTCAGCTACCCAGAGCATTCACTGGCCGTTGGAACGAAGACTGGCTACATCCCTTTTCAGACAACCTCTTAGCCGGCTTTTTGGACCCGCATGTTGCTGAGTCGATCGGCTAAGCCGGCATCCTGGCCCTGCAGGCATCAGCGGGTTTGTTTACCCAGTTAACCAGCGGCTTTGTTTACCTAGTTAACCAGCGGGTTTGTTTACCTAGTTAACATGTTGTCGGCAGTCCACATAGTGTTAATGGCACCAGCAGCAGTAAGGTCTAGGCTCAGTTGGGGGTACAATGCCTCGATAATTTCTGGCCCTATCTGGCTGAAGCCTTCCAAGGCGCCGGCCAATAGAGCCAGTTCGGCTAACCGGTTGATCTGCCGAGGAATACCCCCACTAAGCTCATGCAGTCGCTGGACCCCTTCCGGAGTAAAGATGGGTTCTATTCGACCTGCTCGGCGAAGGGCCTCCTGCAGGTATTGCTGGGTGTCCAGAAGTTCCCAGGGTTCGAGCTGAATCGGCAGATCTATTTTGCTCAAAAGTTCATGTCCTAACCGAAGCATTTGGGACCGACCCGCTAAAACGACTGTTGCCGCACACTCAGGACGGTCGATATATCCCAGCAGCCGGTTGATGGTCTGCCAGATGTCTTGGGTGGCGGATTCCATCTGGTCACAAAGGATTACTACCGACTGGCCAATTAAACAGGCCTCTCGCAATCGGTCGCCGACTTGCTGCCAGAGGGAGCTTACAGGATTCCTAGGCTTGGGCAGTCGGCCTAAGGCAATCAGCAAATCACAGAGCAATTCCGCACATTGGGCCCCCGCTGGACAGATGCGGGCTACCGGTTGGCCAGCGCGCCGCAATTTTTCGGCAAACACCTCCAGCAGCAGACTTTTTCCACAGCCTGCCGGACCTATCAAAACTCCTAATCGCCGCCTCTGGTGCACCAGAAACTCTAGCCGCGCTAGCGCCTCTTCATGCACCCCGCTGAGAAAAAATCCCTTCGGGTCCAGCCCAAACCCAAACGGCGATCCCTTCAACCCCCAATACGAGTACTTCATAATCTGGGCAAAAACCGGAAGCTACAAAAGAAACCTCTGCATCATTCAGAGGAGATATTTTTGCACTATTTTGGCACCCTCCCCATCTAACCCCAATCCGGAGCGGTCCTAGCACTGCTAGCAACCCACATCGAGTGGGTCTTGCCATAGGGCAGGCCAATCCCTATTGAATCAAAGGTTCATATAGCTCACTATATGTTCAGGATTTGGCAGAGGTTCCTAAGGATTTCGAGATGGTAGGCCCATTTAGCACAACTTTAGCCATTTTCGCTCTCCTGCCCAAGGGGGGAAAGTCCTAACTCCTTGAAACTATCGGACTTAGGAAAATGGTGGACAAACAGAGGCTTCGTCGTAACTGTTAAGGGCAAACCAAGTTAGGAAAAATGGCAAAAGTCAAAAAATTTAGGAACAAAGCCTCCTTTCATCATAGACAATGCTGTTCAGGACTGCCGCTTAGGGGGGTAACCTCCGGCTGGCCTAACCTTGGCTGGAACGGCCCCAGGCTGGCCGCCTCTGGCTGGGAGGGGAGAGACGCTTTCGACACTGGGCAAAAATCTTCCAAAAATTGGTAAAATTATCCTCTTCCATTTTTTCGGTAAGAGATCTCTGCTACCTTCAGCTTGCCTACAATAGATAATCCAATAGGGGGAAATAATCCCCTCTAAAGAACTGAGATCCTAGATTTTTCGTACCGTTTTAGCTGAATAGAGAGGCAAAACTGAGTTAATTGTTTCCTACCTCTCCCGATACAGGATTATGCATGGCTGTGATTGCTAGCATGGCAAAGAAAATTTTCGAGCGGTATTCCCCCTAAAAGAGGGTCTTGCTCAGGTTTAGAGAAATCAGAGATCGAGAGAGGTTTAGGACTAGGCAAATTGGGCAATATGGGTATTTTGGAAAACCTTCTGGATACTATTATTGTCTTTGGCAATGGGGGACCTTGGCTTGAAGGAGAGTTTTTTACTGGTCTGAATCTTTTAGTTTCACTTTTTTCAGTTGTGGCATCGCCCTAGCACAGAGAGGAATGCTCTAACTGCTTTTAAGCTCGACTGTTGCCATTTTCCCTAAGTCTTTTTTCCAGTAGTTAGGACGAGACTCCCTTTTGTTCACATAATGTCCTAACTCTAACAGTTACAAGGGCTTAGAGGTTTCCCCTACCGGCAAAAGGCCTAAAAGGGCAAAAGTCCAGTTAAGTATTGGGGTCGCGAAATTGCGAAAACCAAAAGAGGTTTGTTTCTAAACCACTAGACACAAAAGTTAAGGGAAGCTCTGCATAATTCCAAGCAGATATTTTTATACCATTTGGATTTGTCCCAGCTTCGGTCCAATATATAGTGGTCTGGCGGTGTGAATGTAGAACGTATAGTAGTGCCTCCGCGAAAGCAGATGGCTGCTAGCCGAAACAAAAGTTCCTGCAGTTCACTATATGTTCAGGGTTTTGCAGAGGTTCCTAAGGAAAATGGCAAACGTTGAGCTTTCCCACTTCGCATATAGGCTACCTAACCCCTCTAGAATTGGGCACCAAAGAGGACTCCCTTTGACTTCCTAACGGGGCACCTACTGCATGAGCGAGCGTTTTTTCATTCGAGAGCCTATCCACGCCGAGCGGGCTCGCCTAAGCGGTCCAGAAGCCCATCATCTTTTACATGTCATGCGGGCAAAGGTAGGGGATCGGATAGTGCTTTTTGATGGCACTGGTTGGGAGTATGAGGCTCAGCTGGTGCAGGTAAGCCGCCAGGAAGCTCAACTGGCTATCTGCCATCGATGCTATGTGGATCGAGAGTTGCCGATCTTTTTGGTCTTGGCAGTGGCCATGCCCAAGGGGGATCGGCAGAAATGGTTGGTAGAGAAAGCAGTGGAGTTGGGGGTGGGACGGCTGGTGCCGTTGGTGGCTAACCGATCTGTGGCCCACCCCAGCGCAAAGATGCTGGATCGGCTTCGCCGGACGGTCATCGAAGCTTCCAAACAGTGCGGCCGAAACCTCCTGATGGAGATCCACTCCCCTATGAGTTGGGCGCAGTGGCTAGCGGCTTACCAACCAGCCCAGCTGCGGTGGGTGGCCGACCCAAGTGGCTCGATGGCTTGGCCGCAGCTCAGCCAGCCTCCGGAAAGATCGACTCCGGACATGCCGCCTGCTAGTGCCGAGGCGATAGGTTCTAGCAGCACCCACGCCCAAGGGGGTAAACCTCTGTGGGCGGCCGCTGTGGGGCCAGAAGGTGGCTGGACTCAAGCAGAACTAGCCCAGGCTCAGGCTGCCGGCTGGCACCTGGTCAGCCTAGGCACAAGGATTTTACGCACGGAAACGGCTGCCTTGGCGTTGGCTGCTCTGTTAGGCAGTTGGGCTACTTACCGGTTTGGCCTGCACACCGCTACTTCCTAGAAGCGGCTTTCCGACCCAAAACGTCACGGTTGGTCGTCCGCACGGATGCCTCGGCAGGTAGATCGGGTGCTTCTACTACTAGGCTGGCCAGGGCCTCTAGAAGCCGACGCACCAGCTCTGCATAACTGGTTTCTAATAAAAGGGATAATTGTTCATGCGCGCGCCGATTCTGATTCATTTGTTCTACTGCCTGGAGAGCCCCTTGACGGGTGAGCGGCCCACCGGCGCCGACCCGGCTAAACAGCTCGTCAAAATCCTCTTCGGTCCAGCCGACAAAAAGTTCTGGCTCCTCGGAAATCAGTTCTGCTACAGCAGGGTTGGCTTGCCGATCCAGGTGGCGATAAACTAACTGGGCAGGCTTCAGAAACAGTTCGTCGGTCGATACGCCCAGGCCTCCGGCCAATCGATGGACAGTTTGCCAGTGTGGCCGAGTGTTGCCTGCCAGTAACGCCCGAATGGTGCGCCGATCCACTCCACTGCGTTTGCTTAGCTCCGCTGCCGAAAAGCCCCGCTTAACCATCAGACGCTGCAGATTTTCACAGATTAAACTGCTCATAGGACAAAGTCCTCCTTTTTGTACTTATGTATATTTAATCAACCAAACCTTGTCAAGCCCCCCTACAACCTAATAGCTCTTTGTATAGGAACTTCTGCATCATCCAAAGGGGATATTTTGATACTATTTTGGATGTCCTTCCTCTAACACCACATATAGAGCTGCAGCATTACTAGCACCCATTGGATAGTAGGTATTCGGAATAGAAGAACCGAACGGCTATAGAATCAAAAATCCATAAAGTTCCCTCCATGTTCAGGATTTGGCAGAGGTTCCTATAGTCAAATTCCGGAGCTACAGCGGGGCCGGCTCTGTTGACAGTGCCTTCCGAGTGTAAGCTTCCAGTCCTAGCTCGACTTTTGCCATTTTTCCTAACTTCTTTTATTTCAGGAGGGTAAGGTTTCGGGATTCTTTATTTAGCAAATTTTCTAACTCCAACATTGTTAAAGAGTTAGGATATCCAAAAAAAAAGCTGCATCCTGGAAATTGGTAAAAGTGGAGCTTAGAGGCGGTCTTGAATTACCGATTTTTCCGAAAAACCTGTGTACCTCCCAAATTCCCCAGCATCTCAAACGCCCTCTTTTTATAGGACCGTCCATGGGAGGACCGCTCAACCCAAATTCCATCCGAGACACCTCAACATCGAAGTTTCTATAGCTGGCCAAGTTGGTTCTGAGGCGGATTTTACCAAGAAGGGGTGTGCATTTTCTGTGGTCAATTTGGGAGATTTGGTGAACATAGATGATTCCTCATCCATCGGACCACCACTGGCATCTCCAGGAAAAGAACCTCCGTATTCCAGATTCCAGGGCTATAAACTGTCTAGAGAAGATTAGCTCTCGATGAGCCGCAATAAAAAAGGGTAAATGCTGTGCAGAGCTAGTTTGCAGGGGACCCAAGCCTATTTCGTCTATATTGCCTATCTTTCCCAATTAACCCACAAAATTTCAGCCACAACCTTTCTAATACTGGCTTGACTTAGAAGGAACCAACCCCGTATAGTCAAATATTTCTCTCCCTATAAGGGGAAAAGGCAGGGAGAGTATTTAGAAACGAATCCCAGCTTTTGATGGGGTTTAGTCCCCCAAACTGAGTTACTGCAGAAGACGACGAAACCTTCTGCCGGATTATGTCGGTGGATGGGTTTGCTATGTATCTCCCGAAACATTTCGGGAAATTAACAGAGAGAAAGGAACAAAAATATGAAAGACCGTCCGGCGCTGTTGAAAGGTTGTTCGCGGGCTGGGGAGATTTTGCCCATACGGGTCGGTTTTGCTTCCGTTTCGCTGGGTTTATAGGCCTCCGACCGGAAAGGGTTACAACAGAGCCAGACCGTCCCGAAAAACCAGCTTTCAACATAGAAGACAAAGTTCTCCCGACAAAACACCAACTCCCAAAAATCTCTTTAGCGACTTTTGCCGGATGCACCCCCTCCGGCGGAAAACACGTCGGACAATGGTAAAATCATTTTTGGATAGCGTTTGAGGTCGATTTTTGCCATTTTTGCCCCTGCCGAAAAGGGAAAGCTCTTATTGTTTGGAATTAATAACGTCGACTTTTGCCATCTTTCCTAACCTATTTTGCTTCCAATAGTTAACATGGACTAAGAGCTTTGCCCGTCCAGGGGGAGGTTAAAAATGGCAAAAGTCGAGATAAAGGAACCTCTGCATAATTCAATAATTCAAAGGGGATGTTTTTATACCATTTTGGCTTGTGTCCGTCTAACACAACATATAGGGGTGTTAGCAGTGCTAGCACCCAATATATAGTAGCTGTCCGGGTAAGACAACCGACTCACTACAGAATCAAAAGTTAACAAGGTTCACTAAATGTTCAGGATTTTGCAGAGATTCCTAAAATGAGAGAACAAAAGGAGCGTGCGTCGTAACTCTTTGAAAAAAACAAGTTATCAAAAATTGGGAAACTCAAGCCGAGAAGGAGAGCGTATGAAGACCGAACGTCGGCATGAATTAGAAGAAAATCTTTTGGCCCGCTGGCTAGTGAGCGTGTTTCGGAAAATCCAGCCGTATCAGAACGTGATTTTGGCAGGGATTATATTGGTTCTGGTGGTGATAGTGGTCTATGAGTGGCTGAGCCGACGAACGGCGGGCAAAGCAGAAGCTGCTTGGGAGGAAATATTTACGAGTCTAGATGTGGGTCGAGAGGATCCGTCGGTATTGGAAAAAGTTGCCCAAAACCATGGGGAGACTGAGGCGGGCCAATGGGCAGCTTTATTGGCGGCCGAGGGCTATCTAGCCAAAGCCTGCGACAGTCTGTTCACCAATAAGACCGAAGCCCGAGATTATCTCAACCGCAGTCGACAGCTGTTTGAGCGGCTGTTGAACCAGACCCGCAACGAGGTGATTCGGGAACGGGCCACCTTTGGTTTGGCTCGGGCCGACGAAGCCGCCGGTGATCTAGATAAAGCCTGCGAAAGTTGGAGTTCCTCGTCGGCCCGGCAGGCTGGCCAAAAGGCCGACCGGGGCTACCGAGGCGTGCTGAACCTGTGGCCAGACGGTGCTTATTCGGAAGCTGCCAAACAACGCCTGGAAGATCTCCAACGCTACCGAACCAAAAAGTTTTACGACGATTTTGCCCGGTGGGAACCGCCGCCTGCCGTCCCTCACCCGCCGGAGACCGCTTCCAAACCCAAAACCAGCCCAGAGCTTCCGGTGCCGGAAGGCCCAATCTATACGCCCGGACAGTTGCTTAAGTCTAAGCCCGAACCTGACAGTCCGGAAACCAAAAAATAGCAGATCCGCTTCCGCTCATGGTCCTCTTTCTTATCCTTGCGAAAGCAGGAAGCCAGTTTTTCCTGATTTTGCCTCTCTAGATCCCCGCTTGCCAGAGAAGAAGTCGAAAGGTTCTGCGCAGCCTCCTTCACAGTCCAGAGGCTCCCTTGGGTGCTTGCCGTGATACACCACTTGAAGTTTTCGAAAGGGCTAAGCTTATAAAATAAAAATATGCATAAAGATTGACTTCCAAGAACCTCTTTGCTAGGTTCCCCAAACTTCCTAAGCTTAACTTTTGCCCATTGCTAAAGGGGCGGCTCCTTTGGATCTGCTAACCCCTTGGAAATTTTGGACTTGAAAAATTGATGGAGCAAGGAATTCCCAAAGCATAACTCCTTGCAATAAAAGAAGTTACAAAAATTGTCAAAACTCAACCCAAGAACCTCTCACCAGAGGAAAATCCAGATGGGTCTAAGGTGTTAGCTGCCTCCTTGGAAGGCGGTAGACAAGTTCATTCTGTTAGAGGCTGGCTCTGTTGAAAAGGTTGTCCGCAGTCTGGGAAGTTTTACGCATACTGGTCGGTTTTGCTTCACCGTTTTGGTGAGTTTAGGCTCCCGACCGGAAAGGGTTTCAACAGAGCTGTAGATACTCTTACTGCAGTGGTTATCCGATTCCAGAGGCTGGTTCCTGCCCGGGCAGGGTCCCTGCATTCCTATTCGGTCCATCTTGGCGCCAAAGACGTCCGTAACACCAGCCCGCAGGGTGAGGCGAGTTTCTCTTCAGCGCACGGGTAGGAAAATCCATACGTTTTCCAAGCCGGACGGAGGGGAAGATGGGCTTCCAAGAGGATTCACCATTGGCTGATCTACGCCCAGGGATGCCGGTGGTGCTTCGAGTTCAGCCGGCCGAAGAAGGCTGGCGACTGGATCTATTCCTTGCGCATCATTTTCCCGATTATAGTCGGGTGCATATGCGGCGACTGATCACCGCCGGCGGTGTACGTGTGGATGGCAAGGGCGGCAAACCTGCCTATCGGCTCCATGCCGGCCAACAGGTCGAAATCATTCTGCCC
The DNA here is from genome assembly GCA_025062105.1 of Thermoguttaceae bacterium. Classification (GTDB taxonomy): domain Bacteria; phylum Planctomycetota; class Planctomycetia; order Pirellulales; family Thermoguttaceae; genus JANXAQ01. The sequence goes on along the minus strand of JANXAQ010000144.1, from coordinate 55,546 downwards.
GAAGTTCCGCGGGAAGGACCGCATCCGGAGCCGATCCCACTAGACATTCTTTATCAGGACGATTATTTGGCGGTGGTCAATAAACCGGCCGGTATGGTGGTGCACCCCGCCCGAGGACATTGGAGCGGCACTTTAGTTAGTGCGCTTCAATATCATTTTGGTGGGAGGCTTTCAGCAACCGGTGGGCCAACCCGACCGGGTATTGTGCATCGGCTAGACCGGGATACCTCCGGTGTGATTCTGGTGGCCAAGACCGATCCGATCCATCACAAGTTGGCCGCTCAGTTTGCCGCTCGAACCATCGAAAAGGAATACTTCGCCTTAGTCACCGGTTTACCCGACCGAGACCGGGACCTAGTGGTCGAACCGATCGGGCTCCATCCGACGCAGCGTGAAAAAATGGCCATCCGACGCCAAGGCCCTGATGTGCGAGTAGCCGAAACCTTTTACGAAGTCCTGGAACGGTTCGACGGGTTTGCCGCCCTCAGAATCCTCCCCCGCACAGGCCGAACGCATCAGATCCGGGTTCATCTAGCGCATATCGGCTGCCCAGTACTTTGCGACCGACAATACGGAGGCCGAAGTCAAATCACCTTGGCCGAACTGAGCCGAAATCCAGCCGATACGACCCTGCTATTGGCCCGTCAGGCCCTGCATGCCCGTCGGATCGGTTTTATCCACCCGGTAACCGGCCAGCGCCTTTCGGTCGAAGCACCACTGCCGACCGATATCCAATCTGTCCTAGAGGCTCTCCGGCGATTTCGGAAAAAGTAGGGTCCGTTTGGAAACTCGACTTTTGCCATTTTGGCCTGCTCCTGAAAAGGGAAAATGCTAAGCTCGACTTTTGCCATTTTCCCTAAGTCCTTTTGTTTCCAGTAGTTACGACGAGCCCTTCTTTTGGTCCCGCCATTTCCTAAGTCCAAATAGTTCCAGACAGTTAGAGTTTTGCCCTTCCGGGAGAAGGCCTAAAATGGCAAAAGTCGAGCTAAGAGGCTGTCTGAAAAGAGTGTTTGGCTCAGTCGGCCGCCAAGTTGTTTCCCCCACCAGGAGAAGCTACACCCTAGGATTTGGGCACCTTGGCTACCCAGAGCTTTCACCGGCCGTTGGAACAAAAACTGGCTACCTCCCTTTTCAGACAACCTCTAAAATGGCAAAAGTCGAGCTAAGAGGCTGTCCTAAAAATGGGGATTTGGCTGGTTTCCCATGGGTTTTGCCCAACCGGCTCCTATCCTTCAGACTCCTTAAAAACAGGAAAATTCCTTTCATCATAGAAAATACTTTTTCGGACAGCCTCTAACTGCTTAGAATGATTGGCCTTAGGAAATTGGGGCAACAAAGGAATAGTTCGTCGTAACTCTGATAACTAATCAAGTTAAGGAAAATGTCAAAAGCCGAACTCCTAACTTCACTCGGCAGAAATGTTATAGAAACTTTTTGGCTCGTAGGTTTTTGCCTCCTAAAAAGGAATCTAACCCCACAGGATAAGAAAAATCTTCCGAACCTACCGAAATCCTTTCACTAAAGCCATTTTTCTACAGAGCAGACGGTTTCCCAACACTTCGGCCGAACGAAGTGGACCTAATTTTTTCCTTTTCTCCCCTTGCTCTAACTAATGTTCGGCGGAAGGAGCAAACAAGCAGTTTTTTGTTCCCGGCGGGTGCCCATCTTCGCTGCCAAGCCTTTCCCGAGAGACAAATCAGTTCAGTTAGCTAAAGTGTGTCCGTACTTTTCAATCGGGTAGGCCGAGGTTGCGGCGGTAAGCCTGGCGTTGGCGTTCCAGACCGAAGCGGGCGGTAATGGCCTGCCATTTCTGGGCAGCTTGGCGAAGTGCCTGTTGGGCAGATTGTTTGCCCTGAACCGCGGCATGAACCGCTTCGTCCAAGGCAGCCAGATATTCCTGCCAGCCTGGAATTCGTAAAGCCACCAGCCACTGATGCGAAGAGAATGTCTGCTGGAGGGCCTGGGCATATTGTTGGGCGGTTTCTGGGGGCATAGCCGGTTCAACCCAACTCTGTAGGCGTTTTAGATCTTTTAGATCGCTTTTTCGGAACACAGCAGTAGCCGAGCAGACGGCCGGCCGGGGTTCGGAACCTTGTTTGTCGGCTAACCAAAAGATCAATTGCAAGGCCGCTTCTGGGTGGGCAGAGCCAGCCCCTATAGCGGCCCATCGGCCAGAGATGCCCAAAAGCGGCGTGCGAAATACTTCTCCTTTGGAAGCCGATAACCATTTCTGCTCCCCTGGATGCCAGAGGGTGGAGGAGCCGGGAATAGGAACTATAGTACATTTTATGCCGGGGGCCGCTTTTTCGGGTCCCGCCCGACTGGGCCAACCAAGAGCCAAACCGCATTCGCCTTGCCAAAACCGTTCCCGTACCCGGTCCGGATCGCACTCCAAGAGGACTTCCGGAGAGTCGGCCAATTTGGCCGTTGCCGCCAATTCCTCTAACGCTCGTACAAACGGCGGCTCAGCAATCCGGGGCTGCATTGACTGCATCTCAAATAGGGTGGAATAGTAATTAGGATGTTTGGCATAGGAGGCCGCCCGTGCTAGCAGCAGCCAACCAGCCCAGCCAACAGCCAACGGTTCCAAAGCAGGTGCCCATGGTCGATCCTTCGATAGCTCTGGCCAAACCAACCGGCTCCGATCCTTCAACTGCTGGGCTACCTGCCGATATTCCTCCCAGGTGCGGGGAGGTGCCACTCCAAGCCGATCCAGCAAATCCTGCCGACAATAGCAGACCAATACCGGTGAACCTAACGACAGGCCATACACTTGTTGGCCCCATCGGCCTTCCTGATCCCGCAGCGGTTCCACCAGATCGGTCCAGGCCGCGATGTAGGGGGTTAGCCGATCCTCTGTCATAGGCAAAATCTGCCCGGCCTCAGCCAACTGACCCAACTGAGCAGACCGAAACACCAACACATCGGCCTTTGTTCCAGGAGCTTCTTGTGCCTTTTCCAAGGGTGCTGGTGGTGCCGGCGAGAGGTTAACTTCCAATTGGCTACCGGTTTCTGCTTGCCATTGGCCTTCGTAGGACCGGAGGGTCTGGGCCAACTGTGCATCCTCTAACACCACTACCGTTAATCTGGGAGGCATCGCCAGTATGTCTTTTTGGGGCTTTTGGTCACCGCTGCATCCGGCCAACCCCGTCAGCCCAACGATCAGGAACGTTAGCTCTGCCATCCTGGGACCGGCAAAAATTCCAAGCCACATCCTCGTAAGCCGTTCCCACCGGTGGTGTGTCGATGGAAGGCTGCTGTGGGAGGCAAACCCCGGCTTCTCCTCTTGCTTTTGTTCGATAACTTTTAGAAGATGAGACAAAAATCGCATGGAGGATTTTCTCCCTTTCCAAACCACCCAGGAAAACGCCCCTTTCAACGTTTTTAGTCTAGGGACCAAGGTTTATTTTGCACTTTAAACTTCAGCCGAATGGACAGCTCTTATTTTTTTCTTCCCTCTGCTCTGGCTGTTGAGACACTCAGGGTAAGAGGGGCAAGTGGCATGGAAGTGGCCTTTTTAGCCCGTTCATCCGGCTTGGCTATTGCCAAGTCATCCTCTGCCTCAGAGGGCAGAGGCATTTTTACCGCTCGGCTGAAATACTCTGGAAGCACTAGATCGGCCAGATTGTTTATAACTTTTTTATACGAAATAATTTGAAGAAAGGTTTTTCTGAAAGATCATGAGCCAGGCCGAATCGTTGCCCACTGGGTTGCTATGGTCTGAGAAAAGGTGGAGTTGGTTGTGGGCTGTGGAACTGGCCGGGGTGTTTCTGATCTTTTTCCTCCAAGGTGCCTGGCCGGTCCCGGACACCAATGAGCCGCATTACCTGGGCAAAGCCATCCACTATTGGAACCCAGGTTGGATCTGCCGAGACTTTTTTTTAGATTCGCCGGATGCCCATGATGTATTTTATTTTACTTTTGGCTGGTTGGCCCGGTATTTGGCCCCAGCGGCTTTAGCCTGGGTAGGACGTATTTTCACCTGGCTGTGGTTGGCCTGGGCATGGCAGCGGTTAAGCTGGGCGGTGCTACCCAAGCCGGGATATGCTGTGCTATCGGCCGCCTTACTTGCCGCATTGACTGAGCGGGCTCACATGGCTGGAGAATGGCTCATCGGTGGCCTGGAAGCGAAGGGGTTTGCCTGGGCACTGGTGTTCATGGGGCTGGAGCAACTTTTGCGGGGCCGGTGGAACTGGGCTTTAGCCTGCTTCGGTGGGGGGACTTCCTTTCATGCATTAGTGGGCGGCTGGGGCGGAATAGCTGCCGCACTGACCTGGCTTTTCGCCGGTAAACAGCGTCCCCGACTCCGCTGCCTTTGGCCAGGGATCCTAACGGCTCTGGTACTGGCCGCCCCCGGCCTGATTCCTGTAGCCCGTCTGAATTGGGGCGTCGATCCAGAAACCGTGCGCCAAGGCTACCAGATTTATGTGGAAATTCGACTCCCGCATCATCTAGACTTCCTAGCCTTCCGGCCAGAATATCGATTTCGGTTTTTGCTTCTGTGCTTGGCCTGCTGGCTGCTGAGCCGATCGGTGCACCGAAACCCACCAGTTCCCCAGGACCGGCCAGAACATACCATCGTAGCGGTCCAGATGCTTCGGTGGTATTGGTGGGCAACTATGATGATTGTCGGCTGTGGGATCATCTTTTCGGTGGCGTTTCTGCCGTGGCCGAACCTCCGCATTCTCTTGCTCCGCTATTACTGGTTTCGATTGGCCGATATAATCACCCCGGCAGCCACTTCCCTTTTTCTCCTGCGTTGGGTGGCTGAAAAAACCGCCTCCTTGGTAACTGCAAATTGGGCAGCCCCTTCCAAAGAATCCTTCGATTTGTTGCCTTCGATCGGCCAGTGCTTTTGGCCGCCCTGCTGCGGTAAGGACCGGCCTCAACGTTGGGTTATGCTGGCTCCTTGGGCGGTGGTAGGATTGGCCACTTTAGGTGCATTCGTCCATCTGGGTGGATATGTACTGCTTCGGATTCGTCCCTGTGTACCTCGGGCCTTTGTCGGACACAGAGATAAATGGAAGAACCCAAAGGAACAATTGGCCGAGTATATCTCCTGGCGCCGAATGTGCCAGTGGATCCAGCAACATACCCCACCAGAAGCCCGGTTTTTGACCCCGAGACAAGAACAAACATTCAAATGGTACGCCCACCGAAGCGAAGTGGCTACCTGGAAAGACATCCCGCAGGATGCCGCCGGCTTGGTGGAATGGTGGAACCGGATGCAAACTATCTATGCCACCGGCAACACTGAACCAGGTCTCCGCTGGATCGATTCCCTAGCCCAATTGCCGCCGGAAAAACTCCGCTTATTGGCCCACCAATATCAGGCCCAGTATCTGGTGGTCGAAAGCCGGCCACAGCTGCCCTTCCGCCTGCTGTATCGCAACCGCCACTGGGCCGTCTATGAGATTGGTCCCCCCAGCAACTAACCCTTTCCCAGAGGCCTATTTTGGAACTGGCTGGCGGTCCTTGTTGGTTGAACCACCAATGAGGCCCCCTGCTTGTCAGAACCGGGTTTTCAGTTTCTTTGGCTCTGTTGAAACCCTTTCCGGTCGAAGGCATCAACCTAACCAGACTGAAGCAACACCGACCAGTATGGGCAAAACCTCCCCAGACTGCGGACAACCTTCAACAGAGCCGATTTCATTCTTCTCATTCTTTCTTAGCTCGCCTTTTTCCATTTTTTTCCTAACTTATTTTGTTTCCAGGAGTTGCGGCGATGCCCTTTGGGGCACCTAATTTCCTAAAACGCTAATAACTACCTGACTCTAATAAGTACAAAGACTTAGAACATTGCCCTTCCTCGCAGGGCCGAAAATGGGCAAAAGTAGAGGCTAAGAGGCTGTCCGAAAAAGCATTTCCTACGATGAAAGGCGGTTTCCTTCCTCCATTGCCCAGAATCCTCAACTCCTGTTTTTAAGGACTCTGAAGGCCAGGAGTCGGTCGGCCAAAACCCAGGGAAAGCAGCCAAATCCCAGTTTAGGACAGCCTCTAAGCCCGACTTTTGCCGAATTCCCTAACTTCTTTTCTGCTCAGGAGTTAGGGCAACCCTTCCTTTTGTCCAGAGAATTCCTTAACGCTGGGAATTCCAAGCAGTTAGGGTTTCCTTTTTTCGACAAAAGGCCAAACATGGCAATGGCAAAAGTCGAGCGAAGAGATTGTCTGAAAAGGGATGTAGCCCTGTCTTCATTCGAACGGCGGTGAAGGATCTGGGTAGCCAAGGTACTCAAATCCTCGGCTGGATCCCCTCCTGGGGGGGAAACCACTTGGCAACCGAGTGAGCCAAAAATCTCTTTTCAGATAGCCTCTAAGCTCGACTTTTGCCATTTTAGGCTTTCTGTCGGAAGGGGAAAACTCTAAGTCCTTGTAACTATTGGACTTAGGAAATTGCGTGGACAAAAGGAGGTCTCGTCGTAACTGCTGGAAACAAAAGGATTTAGGAAAAATGGCAAAAACCGAGCTAAGAAGATATGCCATACTTAACAAGAAGGTCTTCCGTTCAACTCGATAGCAAGGCCGATTCTCCCCAATTATCTGCAGAGGCCAATGGAAGTTCGGATTTTTTCCGATTTAGATACCTTTCTAACGTATCGCTATGCCTGGGACGATCTCTGGCATCGTTCCTGCACGGTGTTGCCGACGGCCAGGGCAGAACTGATTGCCCATTGGGTGGAACATTTCGCTCCTCGGAGTCGGTTTGCCGTTGTGGCTGTGGCCGAAGGAGATCAGCTGCTAGCTGGCCTACCTTTAGTCGAACGCCGGATCAAAGGTGGGTTTCGGGCTGCTGATCTACCAGCCAATGTTTGGGCTGCCAACGGAGAATTGCTTTTAGACGAGACTGGCGATGTCCCCGGCGTGCTCCAGCAGCTTTGTCAGGGGGTAAAGCAGCTTGGTTGGCCGCTGTTGTGGATCGACATGGTGCCAGCCCGGACCGCTCGTTGGCAAAGTTTTCTCTGGCAAGCTCAACAGGCCGGCCTCCGCTGTCTGGTCTATTGGCGGTATCCTGTAGGCCTGGCCCGAATAGAAGAGTTTGCTTGTTATTGGGCTAGCCGCTCTCAAAACTTGCAAAAGAAAGTCCGAAAGGCTCTTCGACAATTGGAGCAACACGGGACAGTAGAAGTTCGGCTTTTTACTCAGACATCAACCCAACAGTGGGAAGAAGCTTTAGACCAGGCTTGGCAGATTGAAAACGCAAGTTGGAAAGGGGAGGCACGCACCTCCGTGTTGTGCACCCCTCAAATGAGGGATTTTTATCTGCACCAAACTTATCGGTTGGCCCAATTCGACTTCCCCAGACTAGCATTTTTAGAAGTGGCCAGTCGGCCTATTGCTTTTATCTTCGGTTGGCAGGCCAAAGGGGTGTTTCAGGCTCTCAAAATCGGCTATGATCCGGCATTTGCTCGGTTTAGCCCAGGGCATCTGCTTTGGTATTTATGCTGCCAAAAGCTTTCCGAATTGGCCAAACCAGTAACAGTGGATTTTATTGGGCCCTTGACGGATGGTATTCGGCCTTGGGCCAATGGAATCTACCCCATTGGAAGGGTTATTATTGCCTCTAATTGGTGGGGCACTTGTTTTCTCGCCGCTTATCGGGCTTATCGCACATGCCGGGGTAAAGCCGCTCAGCCGGACTGGGTGGCCGAATGCTCCGACACAGGGGCGCAACCCCATCATTTGCTCCCAGAACCAAATACTGTAGAATAGGAACCTCTGCATAATTCGAAAGGGATATTTTTATACCATTTTGTCTGCTCTTCTCTCTAACACAACATATAGGGCTGCTAGCATTGCTAGCACCCAATAGATAATAGTAGATGTCCAGATAGAAGAATCAACAGGCTAGAGAGTCAAAGGTTCACAGAGTTCACTATATGTTCAGGATTTTGCAGAGGTTCCAATACATCCCAGAATAAATTACCTATGCCGTTTATATTGCCTATTTTGCTCGTCTTTTAATTAATCTTCATCCTAAAACCCCTCTCCTAGGCTCTTCTCGCTTCAATGTTTCGGAACGTCTGCGTAATTCAAAGAGGTATTTTTATACCATGTTTGCTTACTTTCCCGATACCCAGGAACCTCTGCATAATTCAAAGGGGATATTTTTATACCATTTGGGCTGTCCTCCCTCTAAAACAACCTATAGAGTTGCTAGCATGGCAAGCACCCAATAGATAGTAGCTTTCCAAGTAGGGCAACCAAACGGCTAGAGAATTAAATGGTTACAAAGTTCACTACATGTTCAGGATTTTGCAGCGGTTTCCACAATATATTGCGTGCTAGCATTGCTAGACCACAATACATAGTACGCATTCGGATAGGAAAACCCAGCGGCTAAAGTTCCTAAAGTTCACTCTATGTTCAGCATTTTGCAGAGGTTTCTTTTGCCCGCTCACAAAACCCGGTACCCGCATTACCCGCTTTGTCGTTATTTAGAACAGCGCTTAGGCAAAATAAAGACAGCCAAGGATTCCATCGGAGAGAAAGCTCCCTAACTTTCCAAAAAGCTAATGCCAGAGCCCGTATGAGGGGGCATCCTGAAAAAGAACAACCTAATCTCCAAGCCACAAGAGTTCCTGTGTTTGGCTGGTGGGAGCTTGACTTTTTTAGGACTTTCTAGTATTGTTACATAAGGTTTCGTACTATTTCAGCCGACGGAACAGCCGACAGAAGAATCTAGGACATACCTTTCGGGTTTGTTAGTACGACGGCATTGCTCAGGGCAATGCTGGGTTGTACAAAAAGCGGCGTTCCTCTGCTCCTATCCTTCCTCGGTCCGCTGAGAGAGAGGAAAAAGGCAGGCCGAGGAAAAAGCCAAGTACATTCTGTTCGGCTGAAGTGGTAAGAGGTTTATACAGTTCTGGAGTGGGTTTCGTTATGACGCTGGCGACCCTGCTTAGCCTGTTGTTATTGCGGCTTCCCACGGCCGGTCGGCCGTAGGGTTCGCTAGCGTTGTGCCAACCCAACCTTTCATCAGCAAATCCGAACCCCAAGGCCGACCAAAGGCTTTGGGGTTTTTTGTTTCTTCGAGGCCATCGGGAAAAGTTTTTTTCCTGCTTGCAAGCAGAAAACGGCCTGAAAGCTTCCTAATCCCTCAAACCCTAGTTGAGCGGATTTTCTCCAACGGAGCGCTCAGGCCGAAAACGCGTTGGAAAACAATCCCATGTCAGGACAGCTTTTTCTGAACACTTTAGCCGAGTGGCGGAACAGGATCGGAATCCATCATTGGGAGACAACGAAGCTCTGGTGAAAGGTGGTCCGCAGTCTGGGCAGGTTTTGCCCATACTGGTCGGCTTTGCTTCCCTTTTGGTTGGGCCACCGGCCGAAAAGGTTTTCCACAGAGCCAGACAACGACTCATTAGGCAAGAAATCTGGACAATCTGAGAACATAGGGAATTTGGAAACGTTTCACTATTTTCTTCAATTTTTCCCAATTCATGGGTAGTCCCTTCGGCTGAATAGCATATGCCCCAAGGGAGGTTCAAAAGGTTTAGCGGAATACATCCACTTCCCAACCTCAGTGAAACACCTAAGGACAAAAGGCGTTTTATTTGGAAAGGGTCATCTGATGGCAGACACAATAGCACAGGTCCAAACGTCGGTGGGCGAGTCTCGGAGGATTTTGATTTTTGACACGACGCTGCGGGATGGAGAGCAATCGCCTGGCTGTAGCATGAATTTGCGGGAGAAGTTAGAGGTAGCCCAGGCATTGGCCGACTTGGGTGTGGACATTATCGAAGCTGGTTTCCCGATTGCTTCGCCGGGGGATTTTGAGGCGGTTCGTGAGATAGCTCGGCAGGTGCGGGGGCCGGTCATTTGCGGCTTAGCTCGATGTCGGCCGGAAGATATCGATCGAGCTTGGGAAGCGGTCCGATATGCAGATCGGCCCCGCATTCATGTCTTTTTGGCCACTAGCCCCATCCACCGGGAATATAAGCTTCGGATGACCAAACAGCAGATTATTGAGCGGGCAGTGGAAGGGGTCCGACGTGCTTTGAGCTATTGTCCGGATGTGGAATTTTCTCCGGAAGATGCCACCCGCACTGAACTTGAGTTTCTCTGTCAGGTGCTCGAAGCGGTGATTGCCGCCGGTGCCACCACAGTGAATATTCCTGACACAGTCGGGTATGCGACCCCCCGGCAGATGTTTGAACTAATCGCCAACCTCCGAAACCGGGTCCCCAATATCGACAAGGCGGTCATTAGCGTGCACTGTCATAATGATCTTGGTCTGGCCGTGGCCAATAGCTTGGCTAGTATCGAAGCTGGGGCCGGACAGGTCGAATGCACCATCAACGGGCTGGGCGAACGAGCCGGCAATTGCGCTTTGGAAGAAGTCGTCATGGCCCTTCGCACCCGCCATGATTACTATCGAGCTCATACCGAAATTCACACCCAGCGCCTGGTACCTACCAGCCGACTGGTCTCCGGCATTACTGGTATGGTCGTCCAGCGCAATAAGGCCATTGTGGGCCAAAATGCCTTTGCCCACGAAGCCGGTATCCATCAGGATGGCATCCTGAAAGAACGCTCCACCTACGAGATCATGCGCCCGGAAGATGTTGGATTTACCACCACCCAGTTGGTCTTAGGCAAACACAGCGGCCGGGCTGCCTTGGCCGATAGGGCACGGGCGCTCGGCTATCGGCTTACCCCAGAACAACTAAATGCCGTCTTCGAAGAATTCAAACTGCTGGCCGACAAAAAAAAGGAAATCTATGATTCGGACTTGGCCGCCCTAATTGAGCAGGAAATCGCTCATGTCCCGGATCGGTGGACTTTCGATTCCTATCGGGTTTCCACCGCCAGCGGGCAGACACCGCAGGTTTGGCTTCGGCTCCGCCGAGGTGAACAAATGCTCGAAATCGAACTGGCCGACGGCGACGGCCCTATTGACGCCGTATTCCTGGCCATCGAAAAACTTACCGGCCTATCCCTAGTCTGTAAGGACTTCCGCGTCCATAGCGTCAGCGTTGGCAAAGACGCCCAGGCAGAAGTAAACGTGGAAGTAGAGTACCAGAATCGCCTCTATCGAGGCCGAGGTCTATCAACCGATACCGTCGAAGCTAGCGCCCGGGCTTTCCTCAACGCCATCAACCGCATTCTGGCCCTCAGCAATGGTCTAAATGCCGGCCGAAAGGCCGCCGAAACTCAGCCAACCAATTAATCCGCTTTCCACAACAAATGTCTCATCTCCCCCAAGTGACTGGGTCCCCAGTGCCAAGAGGCCGGTCTTGCCGAAACCAATGCCGGCTCGGCAGGCCTTTGACATCGAAGCCAGAATCCCGAAGGTGGAGGATTGCAGACGGTAAAAACTGGCAGTATCCGCTGCCTTCTACTCCTCCGTTTTCGGTAGTTGTTCCCCTCACCATGACCCTGTTAGCCCTAGGGGTGAGGGAAAAAATTAGACGCTTCCTTTTGGCTGAACGGTTATGCCCAACATACCCTGGACGTAGATGCCCCGGTCGTTCGTTTCCTCCAGTTGGAATCCGTTCTCCCATCTTCCCCAACAGAGGCTCCCCCCTGGATTGGGGCGGTGTTATGCGTAAAAATAAAGTATCTGTTTTAGGAAAAAGGTTCGGTCTGTGTCACGTCCCGGCAGCAATCTCCGCAGGGGGTCTCCTTTGGACTGCTGGGTGGGATCTACCTTCTGATAAGAAAACCTGTACCAGGGATTTCCTCACCAGGCCGAGTGGCGGAAATGGAAGACGCTCAGGACTTAAAATCCTGTGTGGAGCAATCCACGTACGGGTTCGAGTCCCGTCTCGGCCAATTTACAAATATATACTATATCTCGACTTTTGCCACTTTTCCTAACTGGTTTTGTCGTCAACAGTTACGACGAAACTTCCCTTTGATCACCCAATTCCTTAACTCCAATATTTCCAAGGACTTAGAGTTTTCTCTTTTCGGGGGGGAACGCCAAAAATGGCAAAAGTCGAGCTATATAGCAACCTTTGGAAATACCTTGCGTAACTGGTGAATCCGTAAAGAGTTGTGTTGTTTTCTGCAATCCATCACGTCCCACGGAAAACGGCTGCTGCGCCATATTTTTCGCATTTCGTGCGCCGGATTTTGCGCCACTGCGGTGGGGAGGTTCCCAAGAATTTTAGTTGGTCAAAAATCGTATCGGTTGGGTGCACGTAATATTGTAGTGCCACCGATGGCGTATTACCCAACATCTTGGTAGCCACTCCTAACGGAAACTCCGCGGCTAGATCGCTTTCAAAACTGCTCTGTAGGTTCTGCCCTAGCTTCGGCCAAACATCCAGACCACCACCCTGTTCAGAGGGTAGGGAAGAGCATTTTCCGGGCTGAAGAGTCTCGCCTTTAGCTCCTCAAGGCGAGACAAGGCCTCATAATAATGCTAAATCCGGATGTGTTCGGCCGGACGGGTAGGTTGTGGTTCCGAGAGATACCGGGCAAACAATCGCCACGCCTCTTTTCCACCCTCCGGTAGGCTGCATTGCTCCAATCGGAGTTCTGGCCAACCTAGGGCTTCTGCTTTGGCAAGTAGCTCCTGGATTGTCTCTGGCCTGATCGGGCAAGGAGGTTGCTTCTCACGTTGCTTGCCATACCAAACCGGAAACCCTAGACACTTTCCGCATTTGGCGCGGTTTCTTCGGATTGACTGGCCTCCGTGGATTGGGGTATCTTTCCATGCGGTCTATCTACAAATAGTAAACTGCCTTGAATGCCAGGGAAACTCCCCTCTGCTTTCTCCCACTGCCATTTACCCTTCAGGGCATCCTGAATACGGTCCAATTTCTTCGGCCAAGAGAACTTTGGGCTGAGACTCTCTCCCAACTTGGGGCGACCCAAGATAAGCATGTTGACAATTTCACCATTTCGGTTCTCTTTGGTTCGGATAGGCACTGAAGCGGGAAACTGGCAATCCGGCCCTGAGCAGACAATCTGGGAGACTGGCAAGAGGGACTTCCCCATCTTGGGGGAAAAATCTCTGAGCACTGGCCGGGCAATCGAACCGTAAACCTAAGCTGCCGCTCCAGCAGGCCCGCTCCGACTAGGGCTTTTAATGCGTGGCGCTTATGTTCGGCAAGATCGGAGGGAACCGGTTCCTAATTGTCAGAGGCTGTGTTGAAATGGGGATTTAGCTGGTTTCCAAATGGGCGCCGACCGGCTCCTACCCTCGACCCTCCTTAAAAACAGGGATTTTGGGAATTCTGGGGCATTGAGGAAGGAAACCTCCTTTCATCATAGAAAATGCTTTTTCGGACAGCCTCTAAGCTTGACATTTGCCATGTTAGGCCTTCTCCCGGAAGGGGAAAACTCTAACTCCTTGTAACTATAGGAGTTAGGAAATTATGTGAACCAAAGGAAGTCTCGTCGTAACTATTGGAAACAAAAGGATTTAGGGAAAATGGCAAAAGTCGAGTTAAGGGGGCTTTCGCCAGCAAATCCCTAACTTTGGTATTTGGAAGAAGTTAAGGCATCCAAACAGGGCCCCGGAAATTGGTACAAGTCGAGCAAAAACCCAAACAAACTCTGAAATAACCGAGAGAGGACAATTTCCCATTGTTTGCCAGTTTTTTTGGAACTTCTGCGAAATCTTGAAGATATTGCGAACTATATGCATTTTTGATTTGGTAGGCTGTAGCTGTCCAGCCAAACACCTACTATATGGAGGGTATTAGCGGGGCTAACAACCCCATATATTGGGTTATGTGCGGAGGGAAGCAAAATAGTATAAAAAATATCTCTCTCGCCCTATGACAGTTCGTTAAAAGAGTAGGGCAACTGCCGGGGGGCTGGGCAGCTTATCTGGGCTGTTAGCCCTAGCTTGCCTTTACAGACTACGTTATACCAGATTTCACTTGTGGGATTTATTGCCCCTAAAACCGGCTGCTCCTGGGAGGCTTTCTCCAACAGGCAAGGGCGGTTACCTACTCACACTCAAAAAAACGGCCCACTGCGAGCTGGGATCCCTTCAACTGAGTGGAATGCACATGCAAGAGGGGTTAATCTTCTGTTTGTTCGAAAATTTGGGCGTTGATTTGTCGGAGAGTTTCTCGGACTTTGTGCTCGAGGGTAGATAGTTTGATCCCCAAGGGGCTGTGGGCGTGGAGGCGGAGTTCGATGGTGAGTTCGGCGCCATCTTGTTTTAGGGGGCTTAGGACGCCATGGACCACGGCAGAAAGCCGATCCCAGGGAATGGCAGCGCGGAGGGTATAGGTGTGGATGGTTCGGACCGGTGATGTATCGTGGGGAGTGGGTGGTGGCATTTGTTGAGCAGGAGGGGGCGGGGGTTGTTGGGCGGCTGGGGTAGGGGGTGGAGGGGAGGTTTTCGGGGCCGTCTGGGGATGGCGTACCAGCAAGGCATCGGGGCCTACTTGGCCGGGGGTGGTTTGGAAGAAAGTTTGATCGCCGATTTTTACGCCGAACAGACCGTCTCGGACGCCTTGCAGGATGGCATCTACCAGGACTTGTCGATGCTTTAGGATAGGCAGGTTTGGGTATTTCAAGAAGGCTTCGTAGATTTCTTCCACAGGTTTTTGGGGCTGGTCTTTTCCGACGGCTTTTTCCAGCACCTGTTTGGGCGAGATTTTGTCAAGGAGGATGTCTTCCTGTTTCAGGTAGCTGCAGACTCGGTGGGCCAAACTGGGTTGGGTTCCTAGGGTTGGCAGGCCCATATCCAGCCAACGGCATTGATGGTCTTCGGCTTTGGCCAAGTGGCGATAGGTGGAGAGGATCAGGTGGGCGATGGCGCTGTCGGTGTCTTTTAATCTGGTTTGGAGAGTTTTTTTATTTTCTTCCGACAATTGTCGGAGCAGGGTTTTGTCGTGCCAGATAGCCTGATAGGCTAGGTAGCGTTTGATCTGTTGGCGGAGCCGGTTGAGTTCTGCTTCATCGGGGGCCAGTAGTAGCAAGGTATTTCGGTAGGTGCGGAAGGTTTGTCCGTATTGATTCAGGAGTTCTAGTACAAATGTTTGTGTAGGGCTTGCCTGCCGGGTATATTCGAGTGGCAGGATTGCCAGTTTCAATTCTTTGGTATCGGGCAGATCTTGGGGCAGTTGGGGCCAAATGGTAACTCGCAGTTCACGGCCCGCTAGTTGTTCCAACCGAGTCCGAATTTCTTGCTGGATCTGTTGGCTGGTTACGGCCTCTTCTTTTTCGACGATCACGCGGTTGAGGTTCGGCTGATTAGAAAACCAATATAGGCCGTGTTCGATGTGGAGGTACCAGAGTTCTTCTTCCAGCCGATGGAGGGCATCCCCGACGATGGTTGGTGGCAGGCCGGGTTGCATGACGGCCAAGCGTAATCGCTGGATTCCTACCCCGCGTTTTTCGCTTCCGCTGAAGGAGGCGAAAAAGATAGCACGCGCCAGTCCTGTGGCTACGGCAAACCGAGTGTATTCCGAGCCCATTTCTTTGTCGATTTTGCCGGCTTTTGCGTGAGGCCCGTCGATGTCGGCTGTGATGACGCCCTGGTATTCGTTGCCGATATGGCGCAGAAATTCTCCTCGGATGGCGGGGTTAGCCAGGTTCAGGTGGGCTGGCAGGATTAAGGGTGCCGGATGTCGCTCCTGATAGAGCTGGCGGACCATTTCTGCCAGCAGGCGCAGGACACCTCGGGTGCGTTGGAAATCGGGGAAGGTGCTCCATTGTTCAAACAGCACATCGATCAGTTCCGGGTGGAAGGGGTAGGCTTTGCGGATGCGATCTCGATAGGCCGGTTCCCGGACCTGTTTGGGCAGATCGTCGCCCAGGCGTTGGTATAGTTCGAAGAATGCGTCCGCGGTGCGGCGGGCCGCTTGGGGATCTCCCAGATCTTCGAACAATCGACGTCGGATGACTTCGTAGATTTCTTCTCCTTCCACGGGGGTCCGAATGGTTTCCACGCGGCGGAAGATCTGTTGCAGTTGATGGAGGACGCGTTCTCCTTCTTCGCCGTACGGTGCGCTAGACGGCAAGGTAACGACCAACGTGCAGCGGGGCAGGACTTTGACGGTTTCGGTCAGCTCTTGGTAGAAAGCCATCAATTGATCTCGGTATTCTTTTACTTTAACCGCATATTCGGTGATTTCGTCCATCAGGATTAGGGTAGGTTGGTTGCTCAGGAGCTGATGGAGCAAATTTTTACCTGGAGCGCAGCGTTTTTGGTCGTGTTCTTGCAGGAGGGGGTATTGTCCTAGTTGGTGGGCCAATTCGCCCCAGGGGGTTTTGCCTCGTAGTGGGTCGGCCGCCGTTCCGACAAAAACCACCAGGCTGGCCTTGGGCAGCTCGGCAAGCCCTATGGTTTCTAAGATCTCTTTGAATGGCTCGAAGCTGGTCAACTCTTTAGCTGATTGGACCAGATGATACAGGGCGATCAGGCTATGGGTTTTGCCGCCGCCGAAGGGGGTTTGAATTTGGATAACAGCTTGTCCGGTCTTTTTGCCGCTCAATCGGGCTACCACCGCATCCAGAAGTTCCCGCAGCCCCTGGGTCAGGTAGGTCTTTTGGAAGAAGGTATGCGGATCCCGGTATTCCACTGGACCTCGATCGGCCGTCACGTCCGAAAGATCGGCCGCAAAGACTGCTTCATCCCGCCTCGATCTTTATACGAGACCCTATTGGGGCGATAATGCGCACACAAACAGGTTCCGGCCAAAACCGTCCCTCCAAAATATCATCCGGTCGAATGGAAAACTCCACCATCATGCTGCTCCTAATCCTTTCCCCCAAGGGGCAACCCCAACCAACAACACCCAATTACCTTGACACACTATTCTACCAAAGCCCCCTCTTGAGCTTTGAATAACCAATGATCGGGAACTCTACCAAAAAAGAAAAGCGGGAACATACACCCTCTGCCAGCCAGAAAGATTCCTTTGGTAATTCCAACCTGAATAAGGAACCTCTACAAAATCCTGAACATATAGTGAACTATATGAACTTTTGATTCTTAGGTCCTCTCGTTCTTCGAGTCGAACATCTACTATCGATTGGCCGCTAACAATGCGAGCAACCCTATATGTTGGGGTAAAAGGAGGACAAGCCAAAATAGTATAAACATATCCTCCCTGAATTATGCAGAGGTTCCTTGCGTTTTTCCTCTCCCCAGCGCTGCTTGTTGGTATCCACAGTTGTTATCCACAAAGGAGAATCGAGACTCGGAAATTAGCAAAAACCGAAATCTCGTTAAACCACACAGAATAAATAAAATGCGAAAAATAGGTAAAAATAGGTCAGGGGGGGGTCAAATACGTTCTGATCTTGCCAATCAATCTTTCCCAAATTGTGCAATTTCTCCAAAATACCAATTAGCTTTTTTCCCCAAGGGGTCGCTATCTATTTGGGGCAATAATGTGCTGCCACCAGTGGGCTAAATACCCCCCGAAGATGTGTATAACTAGCAACGCTCCAAGGGACACATAGAGGTCTGAATAACGGCTTGTTCTACAATATGTTGTTGCCTTGACGAGAATTCCACATCATATTGTGTCTCGAAAAGATGTCCCGACACCAATGACCGAGAGGGCCACTGCTCAGCTGTAATATGTGGGAAGTCGAAAGTTTTCCCAAATTTTTCAGAGAGGTTAAGTTATGATGGAGGAGCTGGGGTTGGAAAGGTTTTCAAAAAAGCTATTGATGACAAAAATAGTCGATATTATAAACCTCCAAGCGAAGGTTGTCCCAGGTCGAGGTATTTGGTAAGATTCCCTGATCGGCTTTTGAGAATCGATGTGGTTTAAGTCTTTAACAGGTAAGGGGTTAAGAGAGAAAATGTAATTCTCACTCTTTTGGGGGAAGGCACTTGACAGCCTAAAGGTCTAGGATCAGTCTGGAAAGATAAGATAGAGGCGAAAGAAAGATTTTGGGCAAACGCATTCCCTCCGATTAGCGGGGAAAGTGCAGGTAGGTTGCCGGCAGAAGCCAGCTGGTCAAACAAATACCCTTTGGAGAATCAAAGCCTCAGAGTATTTCCAAGCGTGGTTGGGAGCAAATAGGAGGAAAAAAATCCCTTTGGAGAATCCAAACCTCAGAGGATTCCGGGTAAAGAAAGCCTAGAGCATGCCGAAATCTCGAAAAAAGCGTCCGTTTGCTCCGCTTTGTGAATTGCAATTGCCTAGCCATTGTGGGCCGTGTAGTTTGTCGGCTTGTTTATTTATTTTGGGTATTACGGCGACGCAACGGCAGTTGGCGGCAGCGGCAGGCAAACCGGTCAGCATTTTTATTCACGGGGTCGATGAGCGGGGGCTGCGTCGGGCAGCCCGGCAGTTTGGCGTCCGTTCGGAGTTTGTCTTGATGGAGGAACGCAGTCGGGGCAAAGAGTTTGCGCGACGACTGCGACTTCATCTGAGGCAAGGGAATCCCGCCATTTTGCTGTCGAACGATTTTGAGCATTGGGTAGCCGTGATCGGGTATTTGACGAAGCAACGTAAGTTTATCATCGTGGATCCGAAGGAGAAACGAGCGGTCTTTTCTCGCTGGTCGGAGGCTACCCTGCTTCGGCGTGCCTGGAATGAGGCCAAAGGGCCAGATTCCTATGAACCCAGTCAATATTTTGCTATTCTGCTAAGCCGTAAAGACGGCCAGCCGCCCAAGTGGAAAATCTCAGAAGCCTGGCTGCGGTTGTGCGAACGTGGCTCGGTGGATACAGCTGAAAATATGGCCAACGACCTGGCCGAAATCGCTGCCTTAGCTAGCCCCTCCACAGAAAACATCGAAGAAGGGCCCTATTTGGCCGAGTTCCTCCAAGAACACGAAGAAACCATCCTCGGTAGCATCATCCACTGGGCAGGCGGTAACGGAGACCGTACCCGAAGCGATCTACGGACCTTTTACCGGGATTACACGACCGTGGCCAGTTCGTCTGGAATTCGAATCGCTCCGAATGCAGATACTACTCTTCTCGTGGCCCAAATTACTGCTATCTTGTCGGCTTACTGGTGGGGCGCTCGGTTTTAATAGCAAGCCGAATTTTCGGCCGCCTCTCTGACTGCGCGACGTCTGCCATTTTCTCTAACTTATTTCCTCCCCGTGCTTTACGACGAACCATCCTTTTGCGGACCCAATTCCCTAATCTCGACTTTTGTCATTTTGTGCCTCTTGTCGAAAGAAAAAACCATAACCTCTTGGAATTGCCGAAGTTAGAAAATTGTGTCAGCAAAAGGAAGGTCTGTCGAAACTCCTGAGCAGAAAAGCAGTTGGGTAAAATGGCAAAAGTCGAGCTAACCTCGACTTTTGCCATTTTAGGCCTTCTCCCGAAAGGGGGAAACTCTAAGTCCTTGTAACTATTGGAGTTAGGAAATAGCGTGAACAAAAGGAAGTCTCGTCGTAACTACTGGAAACAAAAGGACTTAGGAAAATTGACCAAAGTCGAGCTGACTGGACAGTACAACGGCCAGCAGCGGCCTGCTTGGGATCGTTTTAATGGGCAGGCAGAATCCATTAGAGTCGCTAACAACATGAGTTTTCCAACCACCCGCCAAGGGGGCAGAAAACGCCTTAACACCGTCTGATTTTTTCATGTTGTTCGAGGTTCTTAGTGTTTTTGCCTCTCGAGTTTTGTTCTGCTGGGCCTCTTGCCGCAACAGCAATGCCCTAACTGCTTGCATCTGTGGCAGCTAGGAAATCTCAGGTACGAAAGAGGATTTTGTAGTAAGTATCTGCGGCAAAAGTAGTTAAGGAAAAAGGCAAACCTCCCGCTGATAACCTCACTAATTTTGCGCTTTTTCAGCTCCGTTAGTGAATTCCAGAAACCTCGCCTGTGCCCAATTGACGGAAGCCAGCTGCCGTGGCAACCTAAAAGGGGAGTTAACAAGGCCTTGCGTTCAGGTATGTTGGAACCACAGTCCCAGACCACTCCGGGGCTTTTATTGGTTTTGCTCCTTTAAGAAGTTGCCTTTCGGAGGGACTTCGGAGGAAAAGATGTTTCTGCCGACAGTTTCCTGACAACGGCAGAACCGAAAGATAAGGCAGCCCAAGCAGCGCAACCGGTTCCTACAACCGATGTTAGTGCTATCGTGTTGGTTAGGGTTGTTGCTGCTTAGGTTATCGTGGTCAGTGGAAAATGGCTTCGTGGTGATTCCACGGGTGGGCCTACGCCCTCTGGATAGTTTAGGGCTGGCGTGAAATGGAATAGGAGCGTTTGCCGAGGGTTTTCGTGCCAGACCAGAGCCTGTGGCAACACACGGTAAAATAACAGGCACCTCTACAAAATCCTGAACCCGCAGTGAACTGCATGAACCTTTGATTCGGAAAAGATTAGCCTGCCCTATTCAAAACCCCCTTTACTCCAGAATATAAAACAAAGGTAGGGAAAATGACAAAAGTCGAGCTTAAAAACCGATCAATCCGTGCACCGGCGGAATAGGGAAGCTTTGTTAGAAGGGCATCCGCCATGGGAAGCTTGGTAACAGTGATGTTAGTTGGAAGTTTGTTCGCGGGAGAAAATTCTACCCTGAGTTTTCCTACCATAAGGAGAGAGATCTTTCCTCAACGGCCGACTGCCCTGGAGCGTAATTTTGTGGAAGGAGTTGCCCTGGGGGGTAAGCAGTTAGGGAGCGGTTTTTTGGCAGCCACAGAGCCAGGCCGTTTATCCGCCTCGGAGGGCGGGTTATCTGCGCTTGGGGGCCAAAAGAGCGAGCCAGAAATCCTTCCTAAGATTCCCCGTCGGGTTTTGCCGCCGGGCTTGTTGGAAGCAGCCCTCCCCGATCGGCCTTCCAGCGCAGTTTCCTTTTATCCGATCCGATTAGTCGATCTGCTGAGCCGCCCTCTGCCCCGAAACGACCAACTCCGCCTGATCCAGGCCTATTGGGACTTGGCAGCCGCTGTAGGCACAGTTAGTTTCCGGAAAAAGGAATTGGCTTGGTTAGAATCGCTTCGGGTGCTGTCCGCAGATCAAATCGCTTATCAAGCGGCGATTAGCGAGGCGAAAGCGGCTTTGCAGTCAGCCGAAACCGCTCTGGCTGCTGCCCAACAGAGTTTTGCGCAAAAGGCAGCTTTACATGCCAAAACCGTGCCTCCCTGGCCGGTGGATAAACCCCATGTCGGCCCCTATTCTACTATGTTGGAAAAGTTGTTTATTGGCCGGGTGGTGCCTCGGCAATTGGTATTGATCGATCGCTGTTTGCCTTGGTGGCAGAAGGCGATCGATCGGCACGCCCAGGCCATCGAAGCTGCCGAAGACGCCCTGGCGGCTTTCTCTGAGGCCTATCAACAGGGCCGAACCGATCTGCGCCCTATCTTATGGTTGCACAACCACTGGATGAAGGAGCATACCGCCTTTTTGGAAGCCACCGTCGCCTACAACAACCAGATTGCCGAATTTGCGTTGGCAGTGGCACCACCGGGAGCATATGGGCCGTCGCTGGTTCGGCTGTTGATATTGCAAGACCAGGGCGCCAGTAAGAGGACACCTTCGGCCGATGGCCGGAGGGGAAGCCTTAGAGAAAATTCGGCAACACCTATTGAAGGCGTATATTCCGGAGTAGTCCCAGCTACGTATGAACAACCTCCAATCGGGGCAAAGATGGATGCGGAGCAATTAGAGCCCATCCCGTTGGGTGAGCCGGAACCTGTATTGGAAGGCCTCAAACAGCAGCCTCCTTCAAGTGCTGCCTCTGCTTCCGGAACTGCTCCCTCGATCGGGTATGGACAGAAAGCTGCCACCGGTGGCCGGGAGGAACCCACTTTAGCTCCACCAAGACCCTCCTCAGAAGCGGGCATCTCGCCATCTGGTTCCAAGTCTTCAGTGCCCCAGCCTTTAGTTCCGTTGGTTCCCGAGAGTGCACCTTCCGTTGTAGGAGAAACGAGCCGATCCGGTTCTGCCAAAACTGGTGACTCCGCCCAACCAACTCCTTCCCCAGCAGCTAGTCTGCCCAAGACTCAGGAGAGCTCTCCCGCTGAGAACCGGGTGGTTCGGGAAGCAAAAAAGCCACCGGAACCACCAGGAGGGTTTTCGGAAGAGACGATTGCTTTGTATCCGGGACTGCTCCATGCGGAGCCAAGAGTCCAAGTGGAGCAGTTAGCGCTCAGTCTTCATGGCCCCACCCATCTGAAGGAAAACTTTCGGGAGCTAAGGCTATTGGAGTGTCTGGAACGGGTCTCGGGAGCCAGACGACGGGAGCTTTTGGAAGCGTATTGGCTCCTGTGGCAACAACGAGCCGAAACCATCGCTCGGCAGCAACAAGAGGAACAGTTACACAAACTAGGGGAGATCAATCTTCGGCGAATCGGCCGGCCTCTGGGGGCAGAGGAGAGACTGCTATGGCGGTCGGCCCTGTTGGCCGAAGAAGCTGAACTAATGGAAGCCCAAATTCGGCTTCTGCAACGTCAGGAGAAACTGGCCCTGCTTCTTGGCTTGGGGACAGAAGGAAATTTGTTGCCTGCTACTTTGCCATACACCGGGCCTTATAATCTTCGCTTGGAGATGCTAGACAGGAATGCACGATCTAGTTGGCCGGTGCGGCGGGCAGCCGGACTGGTAGAGGGTTTATATGGCCATTTACAACACCGCGCAAAAGCCGTGGTCCAGGCAGATCAGGCCCAAAACGAACTCGTCCAACAATATGGCCAAGACCAACGGCTATTGCACGAAGTTCTGGCTGCCTGGTATCAGCAAAAGCAAACCCTCCTCGATTTTATCCAGACCTTAATCGACTACAACCAAGCAATTGCCGATTATGTGGCCCTGGTGGTGCCCGCCGACCTCCCCGCCGAAAAATTCCTCCGAACCCTCGTCAAAGAACCGTAGTTCGACTTTTGAGGAATTGCTACAAAATTCTGAACATGCCCAGGACTTTATGAATCTTTAATTCGGTAGGGATTAGCTTGCCCCGTTCAAAGACCTACTCTATGTAGTTGCTAGGAGTGCTAGCAGCCCTATGTATTGCCGGAGAGGGGGAAGGCGCCAAAATGATGGAAAGAAACCTCTCCATAATTCGAGGAAGATATATTTACTGTACTTTCTGAAAAATTACTCTTTAGGGGGAAGCTATTGAGCCAGCTCCACTGGGGCGCCCTTTCCCGAAGGGAATTTCCAACTTCTAAGCCCTGCCTGAAGACCCTACCAAAATGGCGTCTCAAACCTATGGCCTTCTAACACCTTAGGTTGCTGGGCATCCGAATGGGCCTGGTTGGCCGCCCCTGTAAGCCAAGCCGAAACCAGAGCATTTTCCCCATAAAGAGGAACTTTTCAGAAAGTATAAAAGAGGAAGGTCTGAAAAAAATTCTATAGCTGTTTGGTTTTCTACCTCTACCTCTTACCCCTATTAGCTGCTAGCAATGCATAGCCCACGATGGGGTTAGAGAAGACCGGTCGGAATGAGGATAAATTGCAGTGGTGCATTCTGAATTTACCAGTTTTCCTAAGATGGCAATTTTCTCCAAATTATTGTTGTTATTGATCTTTTTGAGTTTCATTCCCGAAAAAAATAATTTTTGGGCCAGCTCTTTATCCTGGGGAAACCGAGAGGAAGATTAAGCATAGTAGGGATGAAGTGGCAGCGGAAGAGTTTGGGAGCAGTGGAATGGGGATGAAAAGTTAATTATTTAGATGGTTTTTCTAAACATTTTTCGGGATAGGAAGGCCCATGCCCAAGAAGGTCATTTTCGATGTGGATCCGGGCATTGACGATGCGGTGGCGGTGTGCATTGGGCTGTTTAATCCGGATTTAGAGGTAGTTGCCGTCACCTCTGTTGGGGGAAATGTGTCCCCAGCACAGGCGGCTCGCAATGTGCAAGTCATCCTCAGCCAAATGGATCCTCCCCGCTGGCCTCGAATCGGGGCCGGTACAGCTCCCGAGCATGGGCTTCCAACAGAAGGTCGCCGCATCTTTGGGCCGGATGGCCTGGGCGGAGTCCCTTTTGACGTGGCGGTACGCCGGGACCTACGACCCTCAGAAAAAGTCATCTGTGATGAAATACGGGCTGCTCCCGAAGCGGTTACCATTCTAGCTTGTGGCCCTTTGACCAATATTGCTCGTGCCTTTCTGCGCGACCCTGAACTGCCTTCGTTGCTAGGTCAGTTGATCATTGTGGGCGGTACGGTCAGTGGGCCGGGCAATATTACCCCGGCTGCCGAGTTCAATATTTATTGCGATCCCCAAGCCGCCAGAACGGTCTTTCGCACCCCTTGTACCAAATTCCTTATCCCCCTAGATGTTACTAACCAAATCGAGTTAACATTGGACGTTCTGACACGAATTCCGGAAGAAACTACCCGAGTCGGCCGATTTGTTCGCAAACTCTTACAAGCAGCCTTTCGAGGCTATCGCCAAGAGCTGGGCTTAGAAGCTATTCGGATTCACGACGTGGTGGGCTTGGTGGCCTTAACCCACCCGGAATTATTCACTTTTGTGGAAATGGCCGGAGATGTAGAAACTATGGGGGAATTAACTCTGGGAGCTACGGTCTTTGATCGGCGGCGGGTGCCCGCATGGCGGCATAATATTGCTGTAGCTACCAAGGTTAACAAAGAGGCGGTCTTGGAAGAAATCATCCGCTCTTTACATACGGCGGCAGAGATTGCCGAACGGCAAAATCCCTATTGTGATGGCATATAAATAACTCTATAGAGGGGCATTTTCGAGTGCCGTTCTTCTTTCGAGCTATTCGGAGCGGATAGTCTTACCCTGTCTGCCCCACTATATAGGGGAAAGATATTACATAAATGGAGTATCTTTTCCCATCTCTTCTACCAGGTGCCTTTCCGTCTTGAACCTAAGTCGAACCTTGGGTCGTATGGATAAAATACATCAAATGGGTTAAAATGAACGCCTTCCCAAGGTGAGCTGGAGGCCCGAATGCCGGAACAGATTCCTCCTCCCACTCCCGGCAATCTCCCTTGGCTGGCCGTAACGGAACGACTTCATTCTCCCCCTGAACCTCTGGGCTTGGGGAGGGATAATTTGGAAGCGCTAAAGATTCCAGGGGAATGTGGGGTGGCCTAAGCGGAATAACGGAACGGTTCCTACCCATGTCTTCAGGAGTGCAAGAGGATGACTGGGTCTAAAGACGAAGTGTCGAACGTTGTCACTGCTTCCATCGCGATGATCGAGGCAGAAGGGTTGACCAAGTATTTTGGGGATTTTGCGGCAATTCGGGATGTGAGTTTCCGGGTCTATCGGGGGGAAGTGGTGGCGTTTTTGGGCCCGAATGGGGCTGGCAAAAGCACCACGATGAAGATTTTAACAGGTTATTTGGCTCCGTCGTCGGGGGTAGCTCGAATTGCTGGTCATGATATGTCGGTGGATCGGCTGGCCGGTTCAGCCCACCTGGGCTATCTGCCGGAAAATGGACCTTTGTATTTGGACATGACCCCGCGGGCCTTGTTGAACTTTTTTGCTGAGGCTCGGGGTTTGACTGGACTCAGGAAACGCCAGCGGATCGAGGCGGTCATTGAGTTGTGTGATCTGCATGCTGTGGTCGGCAAACCGATTGGCAAACTTTCTCGAGGATACCGGCAGCGGGTGGGAATGGCTCAGGTCCTGTTGCATGAGCCGGATGTGTTGATTCTGGATGAACCGACTGCCGGCTTGGATCCTAATCAGATTCATGAGGTACGAGAAACTATCCGCAAACTGGGCCAGACGAAAACCATTCTGCTTTCGACGCATATTTTGCAGGAGGTGGAGGCAATGGCCCAACGGGTGTTATTCATCGATGAAGGCCGTCTCGTGTACGACGGTCCGATTGACGAACTTACCACTGGGGGCCGACGGTTGGACGAGTGTTTTCGAGAGCTAACAGGAGCTGGCGCTCGATAGCTTGGCCCCTCTCCGAAAACAAAAGCTTCCGACAGGATAGTGTCTTTCGCACAAGGGATGGGAAATACTTCATGGACAGAGGCTTTTATTCCAACGGTGTGGATTTTTTATAAGGCAGATCTGCCTTTTGGTATTTTTGGACTGTGGGGGAGTGTGGTCATCCAGGAGTTTTCTAGGAATGATCTTGGAGGTTGGAAATTGGTAGGGTGAGGCCATGAGTAGCCTGATCAATCCAAATGTCCTTTGGGCGGTTTTTAAGCGGAACTTTGTGAGCTATTTTTCGGATCCGAGGGGATATTTGTTTATATGTGTGTTTGTCTGGTTGAGTGTGATGGCCGCCTTTTGGCCGGACGAATTTTTCAATACCAACTTGGCCAATTTAGATCAACTGAACAAGTGGTTTCCATGGATTATGTTGGTATTTATTCCGGCCATTACGATGGCCATTTGGGCGGAGGAGCGAAGGCTCGGGACAGATGAGCTTTTGCTTACTATCCCGGCGACCGACTGGGACATTGTGCTGGGAAAATATTTGGCCGCTGTGGCCATCTACAGTGTCTCGCTAGGTTTCTCCATGCTCTGCACCTATACAGTGCTGGAAAGCCTAGGGGATCCGGATGTTGGCCTATTTATCGGGACCTATTTTGGCTACTGGTTGGTGGGGTTGGCCATGTTGGCCGTGGGGATGGTGGCTTCGTTTCTGACGGCCCATGAGACAGTAGCCTATATTCTGGGAGCCTTGTTTAACGGGATTTTAGTAATTTTGGGGACAGTGCCTGTTTTGTCGGCCATTTTGCGCAGTCCCCAGTGGGCGGTGGAGCTTCAGCGGTGGGGCATTGGCGGGCAGTTAGCCGATTTTGCCCGGGGCGTGATCAGTCTGGCTGGAATCGTCTATTTCCTGTCCATTGTGGTGCTGATGTTATATATATGCATGGTGGTCATAGGACGGCGGCATTGGCGGCTGGGGCCGGTGGTGGGTTCTGTAGCTGGTTTTTACCTGCTGCTGTATGTGGCCACCGGATTGATCTGTCTGCTGCTAGGCTTTGGTCTTTCTTATTTGATGCCCTCTTTTTCTGCGTGGCTGGTTGCCGCCATCGTGTATCTTGGAATCCATATTACTCTTTTGTATCTTTGGCCACGTTTGCCGTTTTCCATTACGGAATTACCAGGCCATTACATTACCCGCATCTTATCTGTGGCGTGGATGGCGGTAGGCTTATTCCTGTTGTTTCAGGCACACAACCTCCGGCTTGATGTAACTAGTGAGAGGATTAATTCGCTATCGCCGGAGACGGTGCGGCTGGTGCGGGAGCTAAAGGTGGATCGGCCTATTGTAATCGAAGCGTTTATTAGCCCTGCTTCTGAGGTGCCGGAATCCTATGTGCAAACCCGGCTCAATGTTTTACACCATCTATATGAGCTGGCCGCCTTGGGTAAAGAAAAAATCCGTCTGATCATTAACGAAACCAGTCAATACAGTGACGAGGCGGCTCGGGCCGAACAACGCTACAAAATCCAAGCCAAAGAAGTGCGCAGCATTGACCGAGGTACACTACGAACGGATAACATTTTCTTAGGCGTTGCTTTTACCTGTGGATTGGAAAAGGTAGTCGTGCCGTTTATCGACCGCGGCATTCCGGTCGAATACGAGCTAGTGCGCTCGTTGGCCATCGTGGCTGGCGAGAAACGCAAAAAAGTGGGTGTGATCGATACGGATGCCGGCCTGAGGGGGAACTTTTTGGCCGGGGTCCAACAGTGGCCGATCATCGATGAACTCGAAAAACAATATGAAGTCAAACCCATTGATTTGAACAGTCCGTTGCAGCCGGGCGAGGTGGATGTGCTTTTAGCTGTGCAGCCTTCCACCCTTACCCCGGACCAGATGAAACATTTTCTGGAGGCGGTGCGCTCTGGGATACCGACGGCCATTTTCGAAGACCCTTGTCCGCGGTTTGCCCCATGGGTGCCGGCCACCAGCGAGCCTCGTCGACCACCCAGCAGCCCGTTTATGATGTTTCCACGCGATCTGCCCAAAGGCGACATTCAAGAACTGTGGAACTTGTTGGGGATCGATTTTTCCAGGGATCAGATCATTTGGCAGGACTACAATCCTTATCCAAAGATCGATCTATTTCGGGAGCAGAAGCAGTTTGTGTTCCTTGGTCCAGGTTGTGGGGCGGAGGAGCCATTCTATGCACAAAATCCCATTACCCAAGGCCTCCAGAACATGCTTCTGCCGTTTCCCGGCGCGATTTTCAAATGGCGGACTTCGGACTTGGAATTTCTAGGGCTTCTCCGTACCGGTCCCAGAACGGGCACCGTCCGATATAGCGAGCTGTTCCGATTCAATCCATTTACTGGTTCTCGGCAACTGAATCCAGCGGCTCGCATGATCCCTACGAATGAGCAGTATGTTTTAGCAGCCCGCATCCGAGGCAAACTTAAACCAGAAGCTTCGGGAACTCAGACGCCGCCTCCTACTGGCTCTGGCAGTTTGGGGCCTTCTGGGCTTTGGTTGGCCTCAGTGTTGCCGGCTCAGCTTTCCGAGCCTCAGGCCGGCTCCGCGACCGTCGGTTCCCAGGCCGAAACCAAGCCCCCGACAGGCGAAAAAACGCCCCCTTCGGCAGAATCAAAATCTGTCCC
Organism: Thermoguttaceae bacterium; assembly: GCA_025062105.1. Taxonomy (GTDB): domain Bacteria; phylum Planctomycetota; class Planctomycetia; order Pirellulales; family Thermoguttaceae; genus JANXAQ01. Next base: position 27,185 of record JANXAQ010000144.1, on the reverse strand, counting down.
CACCCAACCAGCCATCCAAGAGGCGTCGGCCTCAGAACCTGTGTCTAAACAAGAGCCCCCCTCTGAGACTGCGGGTAGTAAATCGGAACCCGGCAGGAAAGAGGAAAAACCCTCGGCAGAAGAAAAACCGGCCCCGGCGCAGAAACCTCCTTCCCAACCGTCGGCCCCTTCGCCTCCAGAAAAGCCAAAGGCTCAGGAAGTTAACGTGGTCGTCGTGGCCGACATCGACATGCTTACGCCCACATTCTTTGCCCTGCGCGAACAGGGAGAAATCGAAGAGTTAGGCATTACCTTCGATTTTGACAACGTAACCTTTGTGCTGAATGTCTTGGACGAATTGGCTGGGGAGACTCGCTTTTTCGAGCTTCGGAAACGTCGTCCCAAACACCGCACGCTGACCCGGATCGAAGAGGCCACCCGCCAGGCCCGTGAAGAAACCGCTAAAATTCGGGAAGAAGCTTACAAAAAGGCAGAAAAAGTTCGGGATGAAGAACAACGAAAATTGGACGAACAGGTCGAACAACTCCGCAAACGCACGGATATGCCCGAGCTGGAAAAAGCCATCCAGTTGGTAATGCTGGAACGGAGCGGCCAGCGACGACTCGATGCCAAAGTCAAAGAGGCGGAGGCTGAACGCGACCGGGAAATCAAACGCATTGAAACCCAATTGGCCACTCAGATTCGGCGGGTCCAAGATGCTTACAAAATGTGGGCCGTGGTGCTACCGCCGATTCCGCCGCTTGTAGTCGCCATTGTCGTCTTCTTTATACGGCGTGCGCAAGAGCACGTGGGCGTAGCCAAAAGTAGGTTACGCGGTTAACCTCCCTAGCTTGGCCAGCAAACTCCGGAATGACCTCCGGAAGGATACTCGGTCTAGGAAACCCAAGCACAGACTCCAACCACTGGGTATTCTCTGCTTCAGGAGAAGCAAACGATGACGGAAAACACTAAGACGTTCATTTTTGTTCTGGTGGCGGTGGGGATATTATTGGTTGCCTGGGCGGCCCAGCCACGCCGGCTCGAAGAACGTCCGGAACAGGTAGTCGGACAATTGCTGGTGGCCGAAGATTTCGATCCCCTGAAGGCCGCCAGCATGGAAATTATGAAATACGATGAAAAAGAGGCTCGAGTAGAAACTTTCGAAGTGGCCCATGATAAACAAAAAGGCGTCTGGTCTATTCCCTCCCATGAAAACTACCCGGCCGATGCCAAGGACCATATGGCTGAGGCCGCCACCACCTTCGTCGGTCTGAAAATCCTGCAACTCGTCACGGAAAACCCAGGCGATCATAAACAGTACGGCGTCCTGGATCCGGATCCTCGGGATCCCCGCGAAGGCATGGGCACTCGGGTGATTATGAAAGACAAAGATGGCAACACGATGGTGGCTTTGATTATCGGCAAAGAAGTGCCCGGCCAATCAGATCTCCGCTATGTCCGACGAGTGGGCCAAGACCAGGTCTTTGTAGTACCTTTGAAAACAGATCGCCTATCGACTCGTTTTGAGGACTGGATTGAAAAAGACCTGCTCAAACTCAATCCCTGGGATATCAAGGAAGTCGAAATCCGTGATTATTCGGTGGATATTGTCCGGGGCATGATCATCCAACGCGGCCAAATGACCCTGGAATATAACGACACCGGCGATCCACGATGGAAACTTGCCCAGGATCTCCAGGCCACTGAAAAGGGGCTCCAGCCGGTGAGCCTAGCACCTGACGAAGAACTCAACACCAGCAAATTAGACGACATGAAGTTTGCCCTGGATGATCTGAAGATCGTGGATGTCAATCGAAAACCTGCTGGACTCAGCGCCGACCTGAAGGCCGAAGAAACCCTCATTACCAACCGAGAAGCTGTTGAAAACTTGGCCGCCCGTGGTTTCTATCCCGCCCGGGTTGAAGATCGCTACGAAATCGTTTCCAACGAAGGGGAAATCCGAGTGTTAATGAAAGACGGCGTGGAATATTTGCTTCGATTTGGCGGCCCGGCAGGAACCGGACGTACCGAAGAAAAACAAACCCCAAAGCCACAATCCAAATCCGAAACAGACTCTAAACAAAAGGCTGAGGAACAAAAAACCACACCAGGCATGAACCGGTTCATCATGGTAACGGCTCGATTCAACGAGTCGGCTATTCCTAAACCAGAACTCGAACCCTTACCAGAAGAACCGGCAGAAAAGACTCCTACGGAATCAAAACCGGAGGCCAAAGCTAGCCACACTTCGCCAGAGACAACACCACAGACCAAATCTCCCGAAAAACCAACTTCTTCCTTGGAAAAGAGTTCCGCCGAAAAATCGCAGCCCGCTTCCAAAGAAAAAACCCAAGCGAAACAATCTCCCGAAGAAGCCAAAAAAGAGTTAGAAAAACGCCGAGAAGAGATCAAAAAAGAAAACGAACGAAAGCAAAAGGAATATCAGGAGAAATTAGAACAAGGCCGCAAAAAGGCTAAAGAACTTAACGACCGCTTCGCCGAATGGTATTACATTATCTCTGAAGAAACTTATAAAAAGATTCGCCTAAGCCGGGCTGACATCGTCAAGAAAAAAGAGAAAAAGGAAGAAGAAAAGCCCAAATCCGAACAACCTGAGGAAAAACAACCGCCTAAAGAACATGAACACGATCATAAACATTCACACGAGCAACCCTCGCAGGCTCAAGCTAAAGAATCAGCATCAACTCCGGAGGCCAAGCCGCAAGAAGTGCCTAAATCCCAACAACAGCCTAAACCCTCCTCCGAGCTGAAACCGGAACCCTCCCAAGCTTCGGTGCAACCGACCCCTTCTGAGACTAAGCCGCCCATGCCGCCGCAGACCGAAGCTAGCAAACCCTCGGCCGAACCGAAACCTGAGGAAAGCAAACCGGCTGGAGAATCCAAGCCCACTGAATCCAAACCAGCCATCTCGCCGACGCCTAAACCGGCCTCTGTTCCCTAAACCGGCTCTCAGTCTTTCGGGTTATTCGATCACCTTGCTGAGCGGGTATTCTACGATTCCGCAGGCGCCAGCCTCTTTGAGTCGAGGAATAATATGCCGGACTATCGTTTCATCTAGCACCGTATTGACGGCCACCCAGTCTTTGTCAGCCAAATCAGAGACCGTAGGATTCTTTAGCGCCGGCAGGATGGCCAGCACACCAGACAGCCGACTTTTGGGTACGTTCATCATCAGGCCTACTTTGCCCATGGCCGCCAACGCCCCCTGGAGCATTAGCGCTAGATCATCGATCTTGGTTCGTTTCCAGGGGTCGGCATACGATTGATGATTGGCGATCAGCCGAGGAGTGCTCTGCAGCACTTCATCCACGATCCGCAGATGATTGGCCCGAAGAGAGCTACCGGTTTCAGTTACCTCGACAATGGCGTCGGCAAGCCGGGGAGGTTTTACCTCTGTTGCTCCCCAAGAGAATTCTACCTTCGCATTCACCCCATGTTTGGCAAGATATTGTTTGGTGAGCCCCACCGCTTCGGTAGCAATCCGTTTCCCTTCTAGGTCATACACGGAGCGTACCGGCGAATCCTCCGGTACGCACAGAACCCACCGCACCGGTTTTAAACTGCTTCGAGAAAAGACCAATTCTGCCACTTCATGGACATCGGCACCGGTTTCTAAAATCCAATCATAACCGGTTAGGCCCGCATCCAAAACGCCATCCTGCACATATCGGGCCATCTCCTGGGCCCGAATCAACAGACACTCAATCTCCTCGTCGTCGATGACCGGATAATAACTGCGAGGTACAAAAGTCAATCTATAGCCGGCCCGACGAAACAGATCCGCCGTAGCCTCTTGCAAACTACCTGCTGGAATACCAAGTTTTAATACCTGTTCTGCCATATTTCTGCCTTATAACCTGTGTTGACCAAAGGAAACCTAAGATTTTTGGAAAAATTCATTCGGGCTTTTAGAAGAAGCAGAAGTGTTCTTTTCTTCTCGGCAAGAATCAGCCTTTGTTCTTCCGTCAACAATAAACCAGAGGAACTTCCGCATAATCCTGCACATATAATGAACTAATATGAATTTTTGATTTCGATAGGCATCAGTTGCTCCCATTCAAACCCTTATTAGATGTAGGGTGCTAAAAGTGTTCGCGACCCAATATATAGGATCAGATGCGAAGTGAGCCAAAACGGTATAAAAATATCTCCTCCGAATTGTACAGAGGCTCCTCAGTATTTTTAGTGGTTCCCCTATTGTCTTGCTTCAGCTTGGAAGAAACCCAATTATGGTTTTTTATACACCTGTTCGGGGTCAAAGACCCGCTCGGCCACTACCTTTAGCCCTTCAGGCGTTACCTGGCGGTAGAAGCAACTTCGGTACCCCTCATGGCAGGCAGCGCCGCCAATTTGTTCTACCTTCAGCAGAATACAATCCCGGTCACAATCCACATAAATGGCATGTACTTTCTGCACATGGCCGCTTTCTTCTCCCTTTCGCCAAAGTTTCTGTCGGCTTCGGCTGTAATAAACCGCCTCCCCTCGAAGTAACGTCTGTTGAAAACTCTCCCGATTCATATAGGCCAGCATTAAGACTTCGCCGGTATGGACATCTTGGGCAATGGCCGGCAATAGCCCCCCACCTTTTTCAAAATCTGGGCCCTCACACACCTCAGGGGTTTGTATCATCGCCCGATCCTTTACCAAGGCAACTTGTCCAAATACAGAATCTTTAATTGTAATTTACGGCGTCCTTCCTATCTAGCCCTCGTAAAGAATCGGGTGTTGCTGATTTTTTTGAAGTAGGGGATGGAGAAGTAGGTAATACCCAGGCTTAGGAGGCTACAGGCAATTTCGCCCTCGGCTTAAATGGTACCAATCCTGCAGCGGTCCCGGTTGGATTCCTCAAGGGGGAAATTGGTATGATACGGCGCCGTTTTTCTTTTAGAGGGCGGGGACCCAAACAAGCACGAAGGGCAACACCAAATGGACATGCCTGCTTGGGGGAGGGGAAGCCGAGCCGTTAGAGGTTTCCCCTCCCCCAAAGGCCCTGGGGGTTGTTCTGAAGGAACCTCTGCATAATCCGAGGGGAAATATTTTGATACCCTTTCGGTTCCCTTCGGATCCGACCCAATATATTGGGTTGCTAGGACTACTAGCACCCTGCATATAGTAGGAGGGGATGGGGCAGCTAAAGCCTACAGGATCATATAGTCCACTATATGTTCAGGATTACGCAGAGCTTTCTGATATAGATTTTCACGTTTTCCGGAGGGTTTTCAGGTTCAGGGATCTAGACGGCAAAACTCGCTAACATAGAGATTTTGCGGATTTTTGATCTGCCGGGGCAATCTCTGGTTGCAGACGGAAAAATATCTTTCGCATAACCTCTGAGGCCTTTCGGGTCGCCGCACAGGACCAGTAAATCGCTCGGAAAGGGATTTTCCTTAGAAAGGCTGTCTGAAAAGAGATTTTGGCTCAGTCGGCCGCCAAATGGTTTCCTCCTCGAAGGGCTATAGACTGGGCTTTGCACACCTTGACTGCCCATCTTAACTACCCAAAATCTTCACCGGCCCCTGGAATGAGGAAGACTGGTTCATTCCTTTTCGGACAGCCTATTCGACCAGGCCGCATTGGCCGCTGCAACAGCCGGGCGGCAACCCACAAGGCAACGGTCCTTGCTGGGCAGGACGACTCGACTCACTTGAATGAGCCGCCACCTTACTAAGCTGCTTTTCCACCTTGGGGCTACCGCATTTGGGACAGATCGGCTGCTCCTGCCCCCGAATCAGCTCCTCAAACTGTTGGCCGCATTTCTGGCAGATATATTCATACAGTGGCATGGTTCCGTGCTCCCTCCATGTCAATTCCCACTTACCTACCGTCTGCTCTACTACAGTGATTTTTATGAGGAACTTGAACCCCTTTCGATTCGTTTTGAGACTGTTCGGACCTCCAGTAGCTAAAAAATTCAGTAACATTTCAGCTTAGGGGAGACTGGGCAAGCTGTTTTCAATCCAGAAGGTCCTCTACACTCTCCTTGCGCTCAAACGGGAATCCAGATTTTTCTCCGGTTTCTGATGAGGTGAATCTTTGCTTTCGCAGGAACGACCACAGCGCCTTCTTCTTTCAGGCGAAGTGGTGCAAATTCATTTTCCTTGTGGTCAACTACTAGCGGAAAGACATCCTTTCTCCTAATTATATCCTCACAAGGAAAACGAACAGAAAAAGCGAGGAAAAACCAAGGCTAGCCAATCAATTGGAACCTCTGCATCATTTGAGAGTGAGATTTTCATAGCACTTTAGTTCCCTCTGGGACTAACCCAATATATTGGATTGCTAGCACTACTAGCACCCTACAGCTGGTAGGTATTTAGATACGGGCAGCTGAAGCCTACCGAATCGAAAGTTCATAGAGTTCACTATATGTTCCGGATGATGCAGAGGGTTCCATACTATTTGGCTATTTGGGTTGCAGGGCCTGTAACCCAATATATAGGGCACAAACATGGCTAGCACCCAATAGATGTCATTTGTTTAGGTAGTAGAACTAATGGCTATAGAAGTAGACTTGATATAGTTCACTATATGTTCATTGCTTTTCGGAGGTTTGTTTCTTTAACCCACCTGCCCAGTGGGGCGGTTCAGGGGGTGTTAGTTTTGCAAGATGTTCGATCTGGTTTTGGCGCTTGGTTTTTTGGCGGTCGGTTTGATAGATTCCGGGCTGCGCAGGTCCCAGGCCACTAGCCAACGAGTTTGGATCGGTACCAGGCCGAAATCCTCTTTGAGCCGTCGTTCCATATCCGGCATGTGGGCGGCGCCGTAGAAGATGGCCAATTTCTTTTTGCCCTCGGCCAATTGACGCCGAAGCACCGCCAGGGCCGCTTGATTTCGGCCAGCAATCAGGCTGGAGCCTTCCGGCCCGTCCATCGCCCGGGTCATCCCTTCCATATCTTCAAACTGGAGGGCCATGGCCCGTTTGAGGGCAAAGGCCCGGTTTTTGTCAAATAGCGCCAGGAGGATCTCTATCTCCGGGGCTGGTCCTTCTGCGCCGGTCTGTTTGGCTAGGCTGTAGCCCATCACCCGGAGCATCATCTTCCACAGGGCTTCGCCTCGGTCTTTCATTGCCTTCGAGAGTTGCTCCGGCGACATGTCGGCATGAACAAAATGTTTTGCAGTGTAATCGATCTCCTGCAACTGATGGGTAAGATTCAGCATATTGGAGAGCGTTATTTGGAGGAAGGAGACTGGATGACCGCTGGGCCGACCGCCCCCTTTGGGCACCCGGGTCCCCTCCGGCGCTACCAACTCGTAAAGAACCGCATCGTAATGCTGAAACTCTCGGTTGAGCTGCTGGTAGTAACTTTTTTCCCCAACATGGACCGCCGCCACCAGATCTACGGTTGGGCTGGTTTGGCTGCAATCCATCGGTACATATCGGACGATGGCCGTCTCTAAAGCCACCGGTTGGCCTTTCTCATCTCGGCGGATCCGTAAGAATTGGCTTGCTTTGGAGCAATCCAAATCTTGAACTTCGCTGGCAACAGGCTGATTCGATGGCTGTTTGGGTTGAACTGCTTCCCACAAAAAGCTTCCCATCACCCCCACCATGCCAGCCAAGGTAAATAACCCAGTTCGCATAGGTAAGCTCCTTTGGCTAGGAAAAGACTGCTGCCTCAATTATCAAAAGCATTTCCTAATATTATAAACGATCCCCCTTGTTGCCCAATAGGGAAAAATTCTTTTGGTTCCAGCTGAAATTCTGTGAGTCGATTGGGCAAAATAAATAACCCGACCTTTCCTATTTTCTCTGTCTAACCTAAACAGACCACAAAACATCGGCCTCTCCCTCCGTTTGTCTGGCAGCAACCGCTTCAGAGGTCTTGGCTCGACTTTTGCCATGTTTGGCCTTGCTTTGAAAGAAAGATGGTCTAACTGCTCGCCTTGCAACTATTGCAGTTGGAGATTAGGGCAACGAATGGAGATATCGCCGTAAGTCTCGGACCCAACGGTAATTAGGAAAATTGCTACAAGTTCATCTAGGAACCTATGCATAATGTGAAAGGAGATATTTTAATATGATGTTTCTTCCGTCCAGGACTGGCCCAACATATTGTGTTGTGGCACTGCCGCCTATACATATAGTAGGTGTTTAAATGGCAGTCGTTAAAACCTACGGAATCAAAAGTTCATAAAAATCACGCCATGTTCAGGATTTTGCAGAGATTCCTCCTCGAAATCAAAGAAGTTCCAAAAATGGCAAAAGTCAAGCTCAGGATTTTGCAGGAAATGCCCGGAACATTTCCGCCGGCTGAAAAAACTCGGAGCTGCCGCCGGGACAACAGCCGGGCATTGCAGAAAACATTGCAGAAAGCAATGCCCACTGTGGAACAAAGACGGTAGTGGCACCCTTCGTTTGCCCCACTGTCGATCGCACCTCAGAGGGCAAAATAAACCCAATCCCTTCGGATGAACTGCTCCCTGGATTGATACCGGTGGGGGAGGCCGATACACTTAGAAAGATTGTACCAATTCGGCCGAATGAAGAAGTCGTTCGCAGTATCCATGCAAAGCGGGAATCCTGTGGCCCAAATCCTGTGCTGTAGCTCCTCCTGGTGGTGGAAAGAGCTTGGCAGCCGAGTGAGCCAAAATCTCTTTTCAGATAGCCTTTTAGCTCGACTTTTGCCATTTTCAAGCTCTTGCCGAAGGGGGAAAGTTCTAACTACCCGAAATTATTGGACTTGGGAAAACGTGTGGACAAACAGAGGTTTCCTCCTAACTCTTGGAGTCAAACCAAGTTAGGGAAAATGGCAAGAGTCGAGCTTAGAGGCTGTCCTAAAACGGGGATGTGGCTGGTTTCCCATGGGTTTTGGCCGACCGGCTCCTATCCTCCAGACTCGTGAAAAACAGGGATTTTGTGGACTCTTGCATCATAGAAAATGCTTTTTCGGAGCCTCTAAGATATGAGGAAGGCAGTTTCCTCTAAAATCCTGAGTATCACGCAAAGCCTTATTTTGGAAGAGTGCCGAGGGAGAGGCTGGTGAGCCAAACCCCCCGGAAACCGCCCACATCCCAATTTGAGGCAAAGGGAAAGAGAATAGTGCATTTTGTTAGAAACGTTTTACCTTGTGAGGAACCGGTGCGGTATGGAACACGAAGTAACGTTGATTCTTGGCGATGGTGTGGGGCCGGAGTTGGCTGAGGCGGCCCGTATGTGTATCGATGCCACTGGAGTGCGGATCCGCTGGGATGTGCAGGAAGCGGGTTTGGAGGTTATGGAGCGGATCGGCACCCCTATACCTGATGGCCTTTTGCAAAGCATCCGGCGAACCCGCTGCGCCCTGAAAGCGCCGATCACTACCCCGGTCGGCACAGGGTTTCGGTCGGTCAATGTCTTTCTACGTCAGGAACTGGGACTTTTTGCCTGTGTGCGGCCCTGCAAGTATTATCCGGGCGTAAGAACTTTTTTCCGCGATGTGCCGATTGATCTGGTCATCATTCGGGAAAATACAGAAGACCTGTATGCGGGCGTAGAGTTTGCCCAAGGGCAACCGGCCACTGCCGAACTGATTGGGTGTATCAACCGCCTTTCAACGGATCGGAAGATTCAGACCGGGCCGGATGAAACCGGCATCTCCATCAAGCCCATCTCCATTTCCGGCACCCAGCGCATTGTGCGGTTTGCTTTTGAGTATGCACGTCGGCATGGTCGCAAAAAGGTAACAGTTGTCCATAAAGCGAATATCATGAAACATACGGATGGGCTATTTTTGGCCCATGCTCGGCAAGTGGCCCAAGAGTTTCCCGATATCGAGTTTGAAGACCGCATCGTCGATAACATGTGCATGCAATTGGTGCAAAAGCCGGAGCTATATGATGTGCTGGTATTGCCGAATCTGTACGGCGATATTGTGAGCGATTTGGCGGCTGGTTTGGTGGGCGGCTTGGGCGTAGCACCGGGCGCTAATATCGGTCCGGATGCAGCCATCTTTGAGGCCACTCACGGCAGCGCCCCAAAATACAAAGGCCTTAACAAGGTCAATCCTACCGCCTTGATTCTTTCTGGCGTTCTGATGCTTCGACACTTAGGCGAAAAGGAGGCAGCCGATCGGTTAGAACAAGCTGTCGCTAGTGTCATTGCCGAAGGCAAATATGTAACCTATGATCTCAAGCCCCACCGAGATGATCCAACGGCCGTCGGCACCCGCCAGATGGCTGAAGCGATATGTAAAAAATTGAGCACTATTCCTGTATGTTAACAACTAGCTCTCTGGAAACCGTTTCCGCTCAGATGCCTAAACCCATCAAAACCGAAGCAGAACCGACTAGAATGGGCAAAATCTCCCGAGACTGCGGACAGCATTTCCACAGAGCCTTAACAATTCAAACTGTTTGGGGCTACAAGGCGGCTTCTAGCGTCATTGACGCCCTCCCAGGGTTCCACGGACCGAAAAAGTTATTAGGTTCGTTAGTTGCCCAGGTCTGCGTCTTCTTCTCGGACACTGAACTCTAGTTTCCAGCGGCGATCCGACAGAGTGCTAACGCACCAAAGTTCCAACATGCCCAGCTCGGTAATGCGGGCATGGAACCGAACCGGGACATACGGCTCTTGAACCGTTTCGTCCCGGACAAGCATGGTTTCTAGCGGAGCGGTTTCCACCAGTTCCTCTGGGTTCCAGTGGGTAAGTAGGGTGCCGGGGCGATCCTGCTTTCGCACCGAAGAGCTGAAGAAGCGGAATTGGGCGGGTTCGCCGACGACCAGGCCGATTTCATTAGAGGGAACATCTGTTTCTGTGCCTTCCTCCATACCAATCGGCACCACACAAAGGGCCTGCAGGGGTCTTGGCGCGCCGGGTACGGCCGGGCCAGCCGTTTCGATGCCCACATAATAAGCTCTGGCGGTACCGCCGCGGATGCGGATGCCGCCTCGCTGTTTGGCCCAGCCGTAGTAAGCCGCCCCCCGCGCCACGGCAAAATCCAAGTCCGGTTTCCCCTCCAGGAGCTTCGGTGCTTCTTTGGCGCCGAACCAACTGGCCAATACTTCCAGAAGCCGACGCCGAAGCACCTCCGCCTTAAACACTCCGCCGTTAAACAGCACATGGGTTGGCCGAACCGGTCCGGCAGCATCGCCATGGGCGGTCAAAAAAGCTGCCACATGCCGCGTAATGGCCGTATCCGTCTCAAACGGCAATCCCAACTCCAAAAAGCCGGAAACCCGCCGGCGAGCGGGCTTATCGGTAATTTTGCACATTGGGAAAAATCCATCTACAATCACTTCCAGCACCTTCGCCCGCTCTAATTCCACGGATATAGTTTTGGCAATGAGCCGAGCGCCCCGGCCTAGAACGCTGACCGGATGCCGATCCGGCGATTCCGGCCCTAACAAGACTTCCTTTGCCGATCGACAAGAATGCCACAGAGCCACCGATTGCCAAGGGTCCAGTCGCAACCCTTTTTCCGCAAATAGCGCTGCCACGGCATGAGCCAAAGCCAAGTCCATGTTATCGCCACCAATGAGCAAATGATTGCCGACGGCTCGGCGTTCTAGGTAAAGCTGTCCATTCTCCTCGCCGACGCTGACCAACGTCAGATCGGTAGTACCGCCGCCGACGTCGCAGACCAACAGCGTATCGCCCACCTTCAGGAGCCGACGCCATCGCTCGCCGCGGTCGGCCAACCAAGCATACAAAGCAGCCTGAGGCTCTTCTAATAGGACAAGATCTTCCGGTAAACCGGCCGCCAGAGCGGCTTCCCGGGTTAACTCCCGGGCACTCGCATCAAACGAAGCCGGCACCGTCAAAACCACCCGTTGCTGTCGGACTGGAGCATCAGGGAAGGCCGACTCCCAAGCGGCTACCAAATGCTCCAAATACCGCTGCGAGGCAACGAGCGGAGATACTTTCGGCACTTCCTCGGGGGCTTGCCAGGGCAGGATCGGCTGCCGACGATCTACGCGGGCATAACAGAGCCAACTTTTCGCCCCGCTGACCGTGCGATGAGGCAGTTCGGCCGATTGGCGACGGGCCAATTCGCCGACGGCAAAATCCCGGCCCTTGGCCCACGGCAGATCCAATGTCCCCGCTTTTGCCTCCTCCGCTGTGCCAATGTACAAAAATGAAGGTAAAAGCCCATTCGGTTCCACAGTGCCCGGAGCAACCAACTGCGGCACCCGAAACACCTCAATCGTCGGTTGCTCCGCCGCCAACGGCGTATAGGCTAACACCGTATTGGTCGTCCCCAGGTCAATCCCTAAGACATACTTGGCGTCCATACGCTTCACCATGCTCGGTAAAAAACTGCTCTACCGCAACGAAACGAACGGTAAAAGAAACCAACAAGCTCGCCAAAATCCTGAACATATAATGAACTACATCAATTTTTACTTCGGTTCTCTTACCCGAACATCTACTATCCATTAGGTGGCAATCCTACCAACCCTATACTTTCCAATATGCAGCGATTCCCTTCTTTGCAGGGATTCGTTACTCTCTTCGACTTTTGGCATTTTCTCTAACTGCTTTTGCCTCCAGTAGTTGCGACGAAACCTCCTTCTATGTACCCAATTCCCCAAGTCCAATAGTTATAAGAAAATTAGAACTTTCCTCTTCCAGGACGAGGCTAAAAATGGCAAAAGTCGAGTTACTTTCGACCTTTGCTATTTCCCAGGGACGGCCCCTTTGGGATCTCCTAACCATTCGACAATATTGGAGTTAGGAAATTTGCCGAACAAAGAATCTTCAAAGCCTAACTGCTGGAAATAAAAGAAGTCACAAAAATTGGCAAAAGTCGAGTGGCCTATTGAGAAATGATTTCTACTTCGGCTGGAGCGATGATCCAGGCAGCTGCTTCGCTGCCGGTCCAACTGGGCAGTTCACACCGGGTGGCCTCCCAACCTGGATGCACCAACTGCCCTCGGTAGGGCGGATTACCAGACAACTGACCAAGAAGCCGATACCGGTTGGGATCAAAGCCACTAGGCAGTTCGATAAGAGCCCCTTCCTCGGCCTGGACCACAGGTCGAAGTCCGAAAAACCGCTGCAAAGTTTTGGCAGCGTTCCGGAGGACCTCCCGAGCAGCAGCCCCAATCTGTGCATCAGTATATTGGTCTAGCGGCTCCTGCACCAGATCCACCAGCCGAGCCTCCCGCTGTAAGGCGGCCAAAAGCGTCAGCGCTTCGCTTCGGCCCCCAGAGATCGGCTGAGCCGATGGTTTCGTCGCCGGTTTGCGCTGCAATGTAGTAGCTGCTCCAGGGGGGGCTTCCAAAATCGACTTCGTCTCCGGCCTGGACACTGCCACCGTTTGCTCCTGCTGCTCTCGGCCTGCTCTGGTACCGGCTTCCCGGCGCTGCTGATGCAGCTGCTCCAAAACCTGCCGAACCCCCTCCGCTACAGCCCGGGAAAACAATACCCCAAAAAACGCCCGCACCGCTAACCAAATCCGCATAGACAACTCCTAAATCAAAAAAGCAAATCTTATTAATTACACCTAGTCCGCTCCCCAGGAGCAACCCCTCCCAGATTGGGCTAAACTCTCCTCCGAAAGAACAAAACCATCCCAGCCCCGTTCACCCTAGGAAAGCCCAGCAAATATTGGGAGAACCTCCGAAAAATACCGAACATCCTGTAGATTAATATGGACTGTTGATTGCCTAGCCCTTTCGGCTATCCTAGCTGAACCCTACGATTCCATTGCTTGCTAGCAATGCTAGCAGCCCACATAGTGAGGTTGGATTGGGACGGTCCGATGCGTCCCGAGTCAAAGGTTCCTAAAGTTCAATACATGTTCAGGATTTTGCAGAGAATTGAGTTAGACTTTGAGAACTCTTTGTTCTGAAAATTTCCTACCTCCAATATTTTCAGAGACTTAGGCTATCCAAATAGGCCTGCCCCTGGAAATTGGCAATTGTGTGAACCCAAGGAGGTTTCGTTGTAACTACTGGAAGAAAAAGCAGTTAGGCAAAATAGCAAAACTCCTGAGACAAAGGTAGTTAGAGGGAACAGGCCAGAAGCCGATCTTCTGCATCCTTCAACGGAAGTTGGGAAAGGTTTCTAATAACCCGATTTTTTCGCGGTTTTCTAGGATATCCAGAATCCTTTTTGTAAGTTGCTAATGTTTCCCAAATTGTTAGTTCTGAAGGCTCGCCTTTTGAATCTAACCGGGCTTGTGTTTGCAGAGGGTTTTGGGGTAAAAAGCTACTTTTCATGGGTTTTACCTTTTCTCTGACAAACCTCTTCGTTGTGCATTGCTTCTATCGATTTACTCCTCATTACCCCAATGAGAGCCAATAGGACATACCGATTCGGACCTTCCAAACTCCTGATAAAACAACCTCACCAAAACCAGACCCCCTAATAGGGTTAAGATGCCATTTGGCACTCTGGAGGCGGGAGAATGTTTAAGGAACCTTTGGATGACCTGAACATATAGTGAACTTTATGAATTTTAATTCAGTATATTTGGTAGCTCCTATTCAAACACCTACTACATGTAGGGTGTAACAATGCTAGCAGCCCAATATATTGGGTCAGACGCAGAGCAAATCAAAACGGGTATAAAGAAAGAATGATGCAGACGTTCCCTACACGTATGGAAAGTTCCTTTCGGGAAGCTCAAAGAAAGTAGGGATTTTGTCCATGCCCCAACAGGAGGGGATTTGGAACGAGAAGGGTGGAACCTCTGAGAAGCCACTGCACATGCTAGTAGGGTGCAATAACTGCTAGAGGGGGAGGTAATAAGGAGAGGCGGAAGACACACGCTTGGTCTGCCGTCTTGGGGAAAGCGATAAAGAGCCCTCTTTTTGGAGGGAATGGTCTGCTGAAGGATATTTGTGAGAGTTTCAAGAGGGATGGGTGGGGCGTTAGGGATTTCCTAATTTATCCAAATTACCTAAATGATGAATAACAGGTATATCTCTAACCTAATCCTTATCCTTTTCCTAATCTTTGTGAGTGGGGGATTGGCCTCAGGCTGTGCCGGAGTGCGGACTACTGGCGATCCCCTCGAGCGAGTGGTTAAAACTGCTACTCAAATTCCGCAAGAAGTTGCCAAAGCGGCCCGCCCGTCCAATGATCGGCAGTGGCATCCATTACATGCCAAATTGGCGAGGGCCGATTTCCACGGTAACTATGTTACCATCTACAACATCCGAAATACTCAGTATCGGAGCCAGGACGATTTTACTGTTCAATACTATGACAAAACTTTTGATCTGGACAAACTCAAAACTGTAGATTTCATTGTGGTGCCGTTCCCCGACAACCCGGCCATTGCCCATACAATGCTCAGTTTCGGATTCGACGGAGAGGAATATCTAGCCGTTTCTGTGGAAACTCGCAAAGAAAAACATGAAACCTACAATGCCTTAGCTGGGTTTTTTAATCAATATGAGATTATCTATGTGGTGGGCGATGAGCGGGACCTGATCCAACTGCGCACCCATCACTGGATGAACGACGTGTATATTTATCGGACGATTGCCACTCCGGAGCAAGCTCGTCGGCTTTTTGTGGATGTCATGGAACGGGTAAATGCTCTAAACGAACATCCGGAGTTTTACAATACTCTTACGAATAATTGCACCACCAACATCCGTCGGCATGTTAATCGAGTCTTTGGGGAAAAGATTCCCAGGGATTACCGGGTGCTTTTAACTGGATATTCGGACCGGTTGGCCTACGAGTTGGGGCTATTGGAATCGGCTGGCACGTTTGAGGAGACCCGGCGCCGCGCCAGGGTCAATCCACTTGCTTATCGCTACGGCGAGCAACCGGACTTTTCCAAGAAAATCCGAGAGGAATTGTGGGTGGCATCCCGCTAGCTTGGCATTGGCTGCTTTCTCTCTATAAGAACCAAGCCCAGTTAAGAGGCTGTCCCAAAATGGGGATTTGGCTGGTTCCCATGGGTTTTGGCCACTGGCTCCTATCCTTCAAACTCCTTAAAAACAGGATGTTGGGGATGCTGGGGAATGGAGAGGAGGAAACCTCCTTTCATCATAGCATTATAGAAAATGCTTTTTCGGACAGCCTCTTAGCTCGACGTTTGCCATTTTCCCTACCTGGTTTTACTGCTGACAGTTACGACGAAACTCCCCTTTGTTCACCTAATTTCCTAAATCCAATAGTTACAAGGCCTTAGAACAGCCCTCTGCCAGGGCGAAGCCCAAAATGGCAAAACTCGAGCTAAGAGCCCATTCGAAGGGGCTTCGTTGCCGGCATCCTGCCATTTTCTTCTAGGGCAAACCTTTTAAGCTCGAGTTTTGATATTTTTCTTAAGTTGTTTTTGCTTCCAGTAGTTACAACGAGATTTCTTTTTGTTTACCTAATGCCTAACTCCGATAGGTCCAAGCAGTTTCTGCCAAGGCGAGGCCTAAAATAGCACAACTGGTGGTAATCTCGACTTTTTCCAATTTTTCTACTTTCTTTTCTGCTCAGGAGTTCCGGCGGACCTTCCTTTTATTCACACAATTTTCCAACTCCAGTAATTCCAAGGACTTAGGCCTTTCTCCTTTCGACAAGCGGCCAAAAATGGGAAAAGTCGAGGTAAGCTCGACTGTTGCCATTCTTGTAACTGCTTTTATGTCCGGGAGCTAGGCTTAAGGATTCTCTGTTCAGTAAATTTCCTAACCTCAATATTGTCAAAGGGTTAGGATATCCAAAGGGGCTGCATTCTGGAAATGGGCATAAGTCGAAGGAAAACGCTCTGCTGAAACTGGATGTTCGAGGTTTCCCAATGGATTGGGAGCGGCTGCTCTTTTGGTGGAGGGTTTGTTAAATAGGGCGATTGGGGATGCAAGCGAATTCAGAAGGCGAACTGTTTTTCTGGTGGAAAAGCCATTTCAGGATAAAGGAGATCTTCTCTGGTGAACCAGGACACCGGTGAGCGGGGCTGAGGCTGGCCCCCGCTTGAAAACTGCAGAAGATTCGATATAACCGGGCTTCAAGTAGTGGATGGCAGTTTGCCCCAGAACTGGGAGTTTGGAGGTAGGATAGGGTTTTGCTGGACTACTTTGGTTTTTCAAGGAGAAAGCATCATGGAAACCATCAATGTGGCACTGATTGGTCAGGGGTTTATGGGGCGCTCGCATTCCAACGCCTGGGGGCAGGTCAACAAGTTCTTTAAGCCGCCGATTCGGGCCGTCATGCATACCGTTTTTGGTCTGCCGGAAGAAAAACCTACCCCGGAAGAGTTTGCCCGGAATTGGGGCTGGCTGCATGCCTCTACCGACTGGCAGGCGGTGGTCCGATCGCCGGAAATTGGCCTGGTCGATGTGGTTACTCCCAATTACATGCATGCTCCTGTAGCCATAGCTGCTTTGGAGGCTGGAAAACACGTGGCTTGTGAAAAGCCGTTGGCTGGTACTTTGGCCGATGCGCGGGCCATGGCAGAAGCCGCCCGCAAAGCTCCAGGCAAAACTTTTGTCTGGTTCAACTATCGGCGCTGCCCGGCCGTTGCCCTGGCCCATCAGCTGGTAAAACAAGGCCGCATAGGCGAAATCCGCCATGTGCGGGCTGTATATCTGCAGGATTGGGCCAATGAATCGGTGCCTCTAGTCTGGCGGTTTGACAAAAATCTTGCAGGCTCCGGCGCCCATGGCGACCTAAACGCCCACATCATCGATATGACCCGATTCGTTACCGGACAGGAAATCACCGAGGTGGTCGGCGCTATTGCCGAAACCTTCATCAAAAAACGCAAACGCCTAGTAGGTACCGGCGGCGAAACTCTTGGGGCCGGAACTGCCGGCGAAGAAATGGGCGATGTGACGGTGGACGATACGGTGTTGTTTTTGGCTCGGTTTTCTGGGGGAGCAGTGGCTAGCTTCGAGGCAGCTCGACAGGCTACCGGTAACCAAAACCGCAACCAATTTGAAATCAACGGCACTAAAGGCGCATTGAAGTTCGACTTCGAGCGGATGAATGAACTTCAGTACTACGATGCAACTTTGCCGCGGGCGGTCCAAGGTTGGACGACAATCATGTGTACGCATGGGCCCGATCATCCGTACGTGGCCAACTGGTGGCCAGACGCCCACATCATCGGCTACGAACACGGCTTTGTGAACGAAGCCTACGACATTTTGCGGGTTATCGCCGGGCAGGAGCCTGTAGTGCCGATCCCCGACTTTGAGGACGCCTACCAAACCCAACGGGTGCTGGAAGCGGCGTTGATTTCGGCGGCTGAACGCCGACCTGTCCGAATCGATGAAGTCTGGTAAGAGCCCTTTCAGGGTAATTTTCCGCCCGGACGAGTGAGCAAGTCGGGGTTTTTGTTGGCAGCTTTACACTAGGGGAACAAGGCCCGGGACTCCTTCTCCCCTAGCCTTTAGGGGGTTAGGGGCAAAGGGCAAATGCCTTTAGCCATACCTGGTAGGCAAGCTCGGGTCTGTAGGCACTGGGCTCTGGATGCTGCGTGTGCTGGCGCAACTGTTTTCTGAGCAGGTTCAGGCTGGGGGAGAGTGTTTCCTTGCCTACACTCTACGCCCACACTGCTACCAGACAAAAATAAAAAACCCCGCCGTTCGCAACTGGCAGGCGAAACGACGGGGCCGGAACAGAGAAGAGGCCATAGATCTTCCAGGTGCCAATTCTCCTTTTAGGTAGATCGACCGGCAGCCAGAAACCGTAGCTACTTTCAACAACTCCAACTTCCCCAATACCAACCTCTCAGAGGGTGTCCTAAAATTGGGGATTTGGCTGGTTCCCAATCGGTTTTGGCCGACCGGATCCTATCCTTCAGACACCTTAAAAACAGGGATTTAAGGGATCCTGCGGAATTCAGGGAGGAAACCTCCCTTCATAGAAAATGCTTTTTCGGACAGCCTCTCAGAGGCTGTCCTGAAATTATGGTTTCTTAGTGGCTTTAGGACTAACTGCCCTTTCCATCGATGGTCCTGGAAAATCGGGCATTAGAATTCAGGAAAGTACACTGTTCTTTTCTGGTGAAAATCCCCTTTTCAGTAGAGTCTTGTCGTTCAACTTTTGCCAGTTCCCCAATCCCTTTGCCTCAGGTGTTACGACGAACTTCCTGTTAGTCACCTAATTTCTTAACTTAATTTCTTAACCCAAAAAAATCCGAGAAGTTATTCCCCTTCGGCAGAAGGCCAAAACGGGAAAAACTCGTCTTCAGAAGCCGACTGCCTTACTGGATCGGCATTCAGCGCAAGCAAAACACTCTTCCAGATCCCCCGTTTCCTTTTCCTGTGTGGTTACCCAGTTCAGAAAGCAACCATTAAAAACCCGCTCAGCAGGTCCGCAAACAATGACTCTTGAAGCGAAAAGTGTGAAATGATTTTTTTCTCCCCTATTGCGAGGAGAGTTTATTTGTCCCTCTATCCGGCGGGAGACCGCCAGGATAAGGGGCTAAGCCGATTAACCGACATTTTTACCCCCGCAGTCAGCCCACCTAAAAGTTGGCTCCCCGCGGAGTGAATGGCAAAGTTTCCTCCTCTGCCATCGGTGTCTGTGCCAATGAGCCTCCCGTGAGGCCGGCGGCATCGGGAGCTTTTTACTCGGCCGAAATGTTACGTCCAAACTTTTAAATATCTATCATACTTATTTTTTAATGCTTGTCTAGCCTTAAATAAAAATTTTTTGAGGCCTATAAACCGATCGGGGGAAGCGAAATCACGTCTGCTCCTAGAAGGGGCAATTTGCGCTTTAAAGGGGGTAAGGTCTAATCAGGCTGCCCTTGCGTAACTCTAAAAGCTTACCGGAGTAGAGAGAGGAGTTTGTTTTACTCCATAACGTTCTCGCCATTGTCTCTGTCGGCACGCGGGAATCGAGGCTTGTTCCCGGCCAAGTGGGAAACATATAGGATAGACTCAACTCGACTTTTGCCAATTTGGTTTCCTGCCGAAAGGAGAAAGCTTTATGGCCATGGCATTATTGGAATTAGCAAAGGAACCTCTGCAAAATCCTGAACATGTAGTGAACTTTATGGACTTTTGTTTCTATAGCCGTTCGATTCTTCTATTCGAACACCTACTATATATTGGGTGCTAGCCATGTTGCAACTCTATATGTTGTGTTAGAGGAAAGATTTCCAAAATGTCTGCACAAAAGGCGTGAACGCCATAACTCTTGAAGGTAAAACAAGTTAGAAAGAATTGGCAAAATCGAACTAGAGGAACTTTGGAAAATACTGAACAATGGATAGTGAATTTGAGCTTTTAATGTTCTGGCTGTTTCGTTTTCCCGCCGAACATCAACTATCTGTGGGATACTAGCACCCTTAGCAGCGATATGGCTTGTAGATTAGAGAAAGTGTAAAGCGAAATAGTATAGGAACCTCTGCAAAATCCTGAACATGTAGTGAACTTTTGTCTCTATAGCCGGTTGATTCTCCTATCTGGAAATCTACTATCTATTGGGTGCTAACAATGTTGCAGCTCTATATGTTGTGTTAGAGGGATGGCATCCCAAATGGTATAAAAATATCCCCCTTGAATTATGCAGAGGTTCCTATAAAAGAAATCTCTGCAAAATACTGAACATATAATGAACTTTATGAATTTCTGATTCCGTAGGGCTTAGCTGCACCACCGAAATAACTACTATATGTAGGTGCTAGCAGTGCTGATAACACAATATATTGGGTAGGAGCAGTGGGATCCAAGATAGTATAAAGACATCTTTCTCGAATTATGCAGAAGTTCCAAAAATATCTCCTTGAATTGGGCAAGGCTTTTTACCGAAACAAATGAATACTTGCTTGCGCAGGAACGCCAAGTTTTTGAATTGTGCTGAGATAACGGTTTTTCGAGATTGTTCCGGATTGTTGAGACGCTTTTGGTGTCTCAGTTCAAATGCAACAGATAAAGCCCTAGCAAAACCGGGAAAAACTTCTCCATTAGCCTACTTCGGGTGTGGCTGAAATGCTCTGGATCAATTGCGCAAAATAAGGATAGACAAAATAAGCCTGACCTTTGGAATTCCAACGTTGCTCCGCATCTACCTGTTTTCCTGATATAGAGACCAAAACGCTTTAGGGACCTACACTCCTTGCAGAGAGTCATAGCTCCGGGAATCTAGAAAACGGGTCCCTTGTTTCCTGCGGTGCCGGCAAGAAGCAGTTCGATTAGACTGGGGACTAACTCTAGCTATCTTGGACCAAAAAAATCAGCTCCCTCCTTCTTTAATGTGGCTTTTGCCCAAAGGAGCGAAACTATGGGACTTTCTGTTTAAGAGGATCCTTTTCCCAAGCTGGATTCTCTTTCATTCAAAGGCGATAGGACGTATTGAACGATGCGGTGTAATTGAAGCGGAGCACCGAGGAATGGAAAAGCTCTACCCTGAAAAACGGGGGTTCGTCTTTGATTTGGCCGAGGGGTTGCTTGTATTCAGAGGATTAGTAAACAAATTTTTATATATAGAAAACAATTATTAAAAATCTCCACACATGATGGACATATGATTAGCTATATGAACATAAGCATTAGCCTACCCTATCGCCCCGCTACTATATGTAGGATGCTAGCGGTTCTAGCCTCCTTACATATAGAATCCGAGGTGAGGAGTGCCAGAGGATATCAAAAGATATCCTTTGAATTGTGCAGATCAATTATGCAAAGGTTCCAGTACTCGGGGGAAATAGGCAGAAGCCCTCTTTCGCACCAGTTAACCCCCACGGGGTACGGATCCGGAGGATTTTCTCCTCCGAAAAACTCTGCACAAGCTGACTTATGCTTTCGCGGCAATGACCAGAAGGAGCAACCGATCCGCTGCAATTTTAGTTGGACATCACGTCGATGAATAAAAACGGCCCCATTGGGCCGAGCGACGTCCGGTTTTTTTCCGGCAAACGCAACGTTTTCGTACTGATTTGGCCGGCAGACTAGGAGAGTGGGAAGGATTACCGAGGTTTATTCTTCTTCCTCGGATTCCTCTTCTTCATCTTCCCAATCTTCATCTTCGTCCCAGTCTTCGTCTTCTTCCCAATCTTCGTCTTCTTCCCAATCTTCGTCCTCTTCTTCCTCTTCGTTATCTTCTTCCTCTTCTTCGTCTTCAGGGACTTCTTCCCAATCTTCGTCTTCGTCCCAGTCTTCGTCTTCGTCCCAATCTTCGTCTTCGTCCTCGAAGTCTTCGTCGTCGAAGTCTTCGTCTAGATCGTCATCTCGGGCAGGGCGGGGAGCAAAGTTTTGAAGGTCTCCCCATCCAGCAACACAGAAACTCTGGAACTGTTCAAGTGTCATAGGATTGGTCAGTTGAGTGGTCACGTTCTACTCCTTGATCATTACTCGTTTCAACTACAATGGCAGGTTGAATACCTATAACTTCTTGTTGAGTGATTTGCGTTTCCAAGGAAGGTTGTGGTTGAGACTGCGTTGTTGGCTGGCAGGTTTCCACTGGGGGAAGTTCCTGCAAATGGCGAAGTCCGAAAAGTTGGAGGAATCGTTTGGTAGTTCCGTATAAAAAGGGGCGTCCTAATTCCTGGGACCGGCCAACCATCCGGATCAAATCCTGGTCCATCAATTGGCGGAGAATTTCAGCACATTGGACGCCCCGAATTGCTTCGATTTCTGCTCGCAGCACCGGCTGGCGATAGGCTATCACCGCTAGTGTTTCTAATGCGGGGCTAGACAGGCATAGCTGCCGTTCGGATCCGGCCCACCGCCGAAGCCAGGGGGCAAATTGAGGCCGGGTTAGTAATTGAAATCCCCCAGCTACCTCCTCGACCCGAAATGCTCGGCCTTCTTCATCATATAACCGATTCAATATTCGGATAAGGGTCCGCGCTTGCGTAGCATCGTCTAACCCAGCCAACTGAGCAATTTTTCGACTGGTTAAAGGTTCTTCGGCTAAAAATAACACCGCTTCTAATCTCGCCAGGCCGGGCGTCCTTTCCCGCACCGATAGCCCCTTGGGTACTTCTCCTTTCTCAAAAATCTCCTCTCCAATGCTTTGGTGGCTCCTGGTAGGCTGCTCCAATAGCCTGCCAGGAACACAATACCGTCCCGCGACACTTCCTAGCCGAATGGGTAGGCAAAGTCCCCTTCGGTCCATTTTTTCATAGCCTAGCCAGGTTTCTATCCAGTTGACAAGCCCCCACAGGAGCTGAGTCCGTTTTTTTCTCTCTTTTCCTCACTGTACCATCCAAAGAGAGTTTCAAGAAGTGCTCCTGGAAGGTTCGGAGAATTTTTATTTTTGCTATCTATGGAGCGCCCATTTCAGGGGGATAGCTTCCACCCGATCTTTCCTCCCGCCATCCCACCACCTGCTCCAGTAGTTTTGCCATTGCTTCGGACGCCTCGGTCCCTGTGGCCTCGAAATGCCGACTCCATAAAGTGCCTCTGGGCAATACCCGCACCCGACAAGAGGCTCGATAGAATCCCAAGCCCCATCGTTCTACGGACCATTCGGTGGCCCCTAATTGTTCCAAATATCGACCGAACTGTTGGCAATCTTTCTGCCAAGGCTCCGGCAACTGCCCCCTCTGTTCCGATGTTTTCGAAGAGTAGTCTAAAAAGGGGGGTATATCCCTACTAAATTGGGAATTTATTCCCTCCACGAGGTAATTTCTACTCCCCCCGGAGTCCAGCAGAGGATTTTCTGTTTTTCTGGACCTCCGGTTGAGTGCAAATCTTACCTCACTTTGAGGGGTAGAAAGGAGGGCAACTTCCGCGGGGTTAGTTCTTCCTTTTGGCAGGGGGTGGTCTAGGCCGGTGTTCTTCCGGGATGGATCTTTCTGGCTACTTCTTTGTGAGAGTTCGCCATAAGATGGATGTGCCCAAAAATCTCGATCATTTTGATCTATTATCTGATTTTTATCCCCTTGGCTTGTGCCTCGCTCCTGCCTTCGAAAGGGGGAGGATTGCTCCCGAGCTGATGCCAATTTTATCCCCCAGGAGGCATTCCATATCCAATAGGCAGACGGTAGCAGTTGCTCAAGCCCTACCATAGCAGTTACCGGTAAGAGCAAAAGAGTCCCTAATAAAATGAGACTCCGGAGTCCGTTCCACACCGGTTTTGCCATTCCTTACTCTCCTCCCACCAGTCGTTTCTCCGGTTGCACAACCTATTCGCCGCATGTGCGAGGCCAAACAGAGGGTTCCGCGGTCTACACCCGGCGTCTTCATAGCCTTCATAGCTACGAAAACGAGCCGCCAGGTTAAATGATCTAAGTTCTAACATTGGTCCCCCCAGACCAGTGAGGCTTTGCTCCAAACCAGCCTCCCCGGCCACTGGGCGGAAAACCAAGGACGGCCCCATCATAAGAGTCTTTCTCTTTCCTAACAATCCCAAACTTCCTTTTTTGCCAAAGTTCGGTCCTTTTGCAACCAGGGAGAAGGAGCCCAGTCACCAGTTGCCCAAAGAACCTGGCCATCCCCCCATAATTTAAAGGTGATTCTTTTACACTATTTTGGTATCCTCCGCCTCTCCTTCAATTCGCTGTTATCTTCCGCTTTGCGATGGATTTAGCCTTACAACGGCAGCAAATGATTGTTCCCAACGGGGGGATAACAAACCTTTTAAAATCTTTTAGAAGAAGCTAATTGTTAATTTGGAGAAATTGCAGCCTTTAGGAAAGATCATTTGGGAGCTCAGGTAATGCGGGGTTTTCGAAACTTTTCTGGCGATATATCGAGTAACCTCTGGAAAATCCGAACATATAGTGCACTTTGTGAACTTTTGATTTCATAGCCGTTCGGTTGGCATACCTGACAGGTACTATATATTGGCTGGTAGCAACGCTAGCAGCTCTATATATTGTGCGAGAGGAAGGAGAGCCAAAATGGGATAAAAATATCTCCTTTGAATTATGCAGAAGTTCCTCAGGATTTTGTAGAGGTTCCTTCACTAGTTCGACTTTTGCCATTTTGGCCTCTTGCCAAAAAGAGGAAAACGCGAAGTCCCTGTAATTATTGGACTTAGGAATTTGCATCCACAAAAGGAGCGTTCGCCCTAACTCTTGGAGGCAAGCCAAGTTAGAAAAATTGGCAAAAGTTGAGTCACTAGAGGGTTCGGATGTTGCAAGGGCTCCCCAGGAGCCTCAGTCCTTAACCAGCTCCCATGAGAAGCTCGGTTAGAACGGCGAGTTTGGCAGCTGGTGTAGGCAGAAACAGAGCACTGGGGGGCAGGTTTTGCTTGGCTAAGGTACCTATCCGGCTGGCAGCGGGGTTAAGAAGAAGGCCGACCACCGGGTGGACTAAGGGAGCCAGCAGAACCGGTTTTAGCTCGTAAAGCTGGCAAAAGGTGGACCAACCACGTGGCTTCGGCTGGGACGACTGCACTGGGGGCAATTCGGTCTTCCAGGTTTGGGCGAAATATCATTAGGATCGTCCACGGCAGATACCAGTTCAAGTAGGTCCCGCCGCCCGGCATGTGCCAAAATTGGCTTGCCAGCATCACCGCACCTGAACAACTCAACAACGTAGCATAATTTTTCTGGGGGGGCCAAATAGCCAGACTCCCTGCTAGCACTACAATCGCCACAAAAACCGGAATCCGGTAATAGGCGATATGGAAATGCCAAAACCCAGCCACCTGTTCCGTAGCAGGTTTACTGTGAAATATTTCTCGCATCTCTTCCAAAGCATACATCTGCCGGAGTTGGCTCAGAAAAGTCTCTCGATCTTTGGAGAACAGCAGTAAGGATAGCGTCATCACCAGCAGCACTGTGCCTACCGCAATTACGAAGCGCCATCGTCCGCGGCGCCAGTAATAGCCACACCATAACGGCACCAGCAGAAGCGGATAGAAGATGAAGCTGGCGGCCAACCCGATCAACGTGCCAGCAATAGCCGGTCGTCGGTAGGCTTCGGCTGCCCAGACCAACAAGGCGGCGGGTAGCACATGATCCAGCCGGGGCGTCGTCTGGGCAGTATAGGGTAACAGCAGATAGAGAGAGGCCATGGCGATACCAGTGTGCATATTTTCAAAATGCCGGTATCCGATCACAATTAGGCCGAGGACCACGGCCAAGTGGGCCAGAACAGCTACAGAACGGGTAACCGCCCGACGAATCAAGGCTCGCTCCACCTGTTCGGGTGGGGTCTGTTTGGGGAGAGGACGATCGGAGTAGCTGGCAAAAATATGGAACAACGGATACCCCACCGTGGACCGTTCGGCGACAGGTGCTGTTTCGGGTAATTCCTTTTTCTGCAAAAGATGGTCGGCTAATACCGCCCCAGTGACCTCGCTTTCTTTAAGCGACTGGGTGATCACATTGGTCGTTAAAAAGACCAACATCGCAATACAGGTAAACGTCAAACCACTTGCCGACAAGTTCGGTTCCAACAGCGGCCGACGGACCATAAGCGTATCCAACAGCATCCGAATGAGCATCAGACCGCTGACCGTAAAAAGCCAGCCATACCCAAATTGCTGTACCCACTCCGCCCGGTGGGGCGCTACCATCAATAGCCCTGGAGCAAACCCTATCAGCAGCATGAGATCCAGGTTCCGGATACTCCAAAACCGACCGAATTTAAAAAAAATCCCAATGGTCATCAAAGAAGAGATATAAACCCATGTCGTGGGATTTAGTTCATATTCAAAGAGGATTTCGCGCATGGCTCACCCCTTTCGCTTTAAGCTGCCTCCCCATCCATCGCCCAATTCCCATCGTTCAGATTACCCCAACTGCTTGGTTCTACAATCCCCCCTTCGTGGAAAAACGCCTCTGCCCGCACCTAACCCAAATTTCCGAATGCTCTGGATTCTAAGAGCGTGTTTGAAAAGGGCTTGACAGGCGGGGAAAGCTGCGTATTTAAGGCGTCCAGGTAGGTTAGGAAATGGATTTTATCCCCCAAGCAAAGCACTGCTGCGATGAAACGGGTTTATCCATCCGATCGGACGGATTCTCAATGGTAGACGATCGCCCGGTTGATTGCTCCGGCCCGACCGCGGGCATGAGTATCTACACATCTTCCCGCACACGCCATCGGTGAGGATGATCCGGCTGGCGAGACGCCAACATCTTGTAGAGAAAACCGGTGATGTAGATACCAATGGACGGGGGGCGGCCACGTCAAGTTGACATGAGGGCAGTGCTCAACGGCATGTTTTACATTGTCTGGTCTGGTTGTCCGTGGCGGATGCTGCCGAAGGACTATCCACCCTGGCAAACGGTCTATTATTGATGAATTACCAAATAAACCTATCTGACTTAACAGAGAGGCAGTTTTCTGGGAAAGCCCCAGTTTAATTTGGGAACCGCTGCAAAATCCTGAACATATAGTGAACTTTATGGAGTTTTGCTTCTATAGCCGTTTGGTGCTTCTATCCGAACACCTACTATCTATTGGG
>JANXAQ010000143.1 GCA_025062105.1 Thermoguttaceae bacterium | reverse complement strand
TTGTAGCCCTTCCGGCCAGAGTACGCTTCCACCAGCCGCGCCAGCTCCTGCCACGGCATGACCCGGTTCATGGTCCGCAAAAACTCATGCCGACGGGTACTCTTTCGGTGCTGGTCAAACCCTAAACTGGCAAACGTCTTTTGGCCGTGTTGTTGCTCGATGTGTTCGCCACGCATCGGTTGCTGCTGCTTCTAGGGACCTGCCTCGAAATAAGGTCTCTTAAAATGGTCTCCTTGGAAAAACAAGCAGTACTCCTTATGGCCTCCTTAGGGTATCCAGAGGGACTGTTTTGGGGAATTCCCCCTCCAGGACTCATTCCTGCCCAAGCAGGAATCTAGTGTTCCCCAATGTTTCCCCATGCTCAGAGAAGCCCCGCTAAAGTGGGCCATCCCTCCTTGAGAAAATTTTCCCACATGCTGACAACGCCGGGGGGTGATTATACTGCAAAGGAACGTGGTAGGTGTGTTTTAGTCCTCTTGGGCTTTTCCGGCGGCTGCCTGCCCTCAATGCCCAAGAGTTTAAAAACCAGAATTATGCAGAGGTTCCCCTATATATTGGGTTAGGGGAAAGGACGTCAACATGCTATAAAAATATCCCCCTTACATCATGCGGCGTTTCCATGAAGTTCAGGAGCATTCATTTCTGCCGGCTGTGGTTCACGCTAGGCGAACTAATACTGGAACCTCTACATAATTCTGAACATATAGAGAACTTTATGAACTTTGGATTTGGTAGGCTTTAGCCGCCTCTCTCCAAACACCTACTCTAGATAGTACTAGCCGTACTAGCAACCAATATATTGGATTACTCCTGGAAGGAACCAAAATGGCAAAAATATCTTTCTCGAATGATGCATAGGTTCCTATTAGGTGTATGCCTGCTAGCAACCTTATATGTTGGCTCCAAGAGGGGAAGAAACCTAATGGTATCCCAATAGAGCGGTTGAATTCCGCAGAGGCTTCTAGATTTTCATTATGTTAGAGGTTTTATTCACCGGCTTCCAATCGGACCGGCACCTCGATCAATCGACCTTGGCGGAGGACATTCAGTGTAACTACATCGCCGGGTTGTTTGCTTTCGATCAGGCTTAGGAAATCGTCGGCGTTTTTGATCTTTTGGCCGTCCACACCAACAATCAGGTCAGCAGCGGAGCGGTCGATTGTGGTGTATTCATATACTAAAGGACCTTGGCGCCGTCGTTGCCGAATGACCTGAGGGCCTCGGATACCTGCTTTTTCTGCCGCACCGCCTGGAGCTAGCGCCGCTACCAAAAGGCCACGGTCCGTTTGATAAACTCGCAAAATCCCTACATCCGGACGCCGCACCCGACCATGTTCAATCAATTGAGGCACTACACGGGCAATGGTATTGACGGGAATGGCAAAACCGACGCCCGCACTTTCTCCAGTTCGACTCGCAATGGCCGTGTTCATACCAATCATCCGTCCACGGGTATCCAACAGCGGACCGCCAGAATTGCCCGGATTGATCGCCGCATCAATCTGGATGACGTTTTTAATGGTGCGGGCCTGGGATCGGCTTGGAAGCGTCCGGTTGAGGCTGGAAATGATCCCTGTGGTCAACGTGCGTTCAAAGCCGAACGGATTCCCAATAGCATAAACCCGCTGGCCTACCCGCAGCCGATTGGAATCGCCAAACATGACCGGAAAAAGCTCTTCCGGCGGGGCATCGATACGCAACACAGCCACATCGGTTACTCGGTCTTGGCCCACCAGGCGCCCCGGATAGGATTTCCCGTTAAATAGGGTTACCTGAATCTCCTGGGCCCCTTCCACCACATGGCAATTGGTCAAGATGTGGCCCCTTCGATCTAAAACCACGCCGCTGCCTTCGCCCTCGGCGGGGATTTCCACGGCAAAAAGCAGGAGGGCCCCCTCCCGGATGCTTTTAGTCGTAATATGCACCACCGAACGGTTACACAGTTCATAAACCCACACATGCACCCGTTCTTCTGGGGTAAGCTCAGCCAGTTCGGGTGATTCCTCTAGATTGGGGATTTGATCCTGCTGCTTAGCAGCTGCTCCAACCGGAGGGGGTGCGGGGAAGCCTAGCGGCGGAACCTCTTGGGCAGCCACCGGCTTTTCCCGCATCGTCCATACGGCCCATCCCATCAAAACCATCCCGATCCCCACTCCTAGCCCTAACCACCCAACTGCCCAAAAAACTCTCCGGTTCATAGACAAACCCCTTCGTATTTCATTGTCACATAACTCCAAAGGCCCTGCCTCTTTTCTGGCCCGCATAAAAAATTCACCCGAACGGAGAACCATCCCTTGTCATCCCTGCCACCATATAACTGGTTATTTATAACGGAAGCGAATTATTGCCCCACAGTGGAGATAACCAACTTTGATGCCAGGAAATATTTTGCTTCGGATTTTGCCTATATTGCCTATTTTGTCTATTTGTGGTCTTCCACGAACTTTCGGATTTCGCTTAAAGTCATTCCGAGCCTTAGAACTCTAACTTGGTGTATCGCAGCGAGGCCACCAGAGGAATCTCTTGAGGGTTTTGCTGTTTTCCCTAATTTATTTTGTTTCTATGAGTTACGACGATTCCTCCTTTCGGGCATTCAATTCCTTAAGACGGAGAATTCCAAAAGCAACCGCTCCAATAACTTAAAGGGCTATTTCCATCTTGGCTTACCTTCCCTCTAACTCAATATAGAAGTCTAACCCAAATAGATGTGCGGCCAGAAGAGTCGAACGGCTATAAAATCAAAATGTTCAGATTTTGCAGAGGTTCCAAGCAGTCAGAACTTTCTCTTTTCCCCAAGAGAGTAAAAAATGGCAAAACTCGAGTAAGCAGCTTGTTTTTTCAAATTTCTCCCCCTGCCGGAGTGCCGTCAATAGGAACTACTCCCACTTCTGTATCAATTAAAAAGTTTTAGGTAGGAATAGTCCTTCCTAATCCTTGAGTCCCGAAGGAAAAGAAAGTCCTCGAAAGCAAGGGGGTATTTTACCAGTCATAAAGGAGGACAAAAATCTAAAGGAACCTCTGGATAATTCAATGGGAATATTTTTATACCATTTTCGCTTTTTCCACCCTTTAACACAATATATAGAGGTGCTAGTATTGCTGGCACCCAATAAATAGTAGATATCCAAATAGGACAACTGAACGGCTATAGATTCGAATGTTCATAAAGTTCACTATATGTTCAGGGTTTGCGGCGCTTCCTTAATTTTGTATCAGGCTCTAAGCTCGACTTTCGCCATTTTTTCCTAACTTGCCTTGGCACCAGAGGTTGCAGCGAACACTTCTTTTGCTCACACAATTTCCTAAGTCCAACAATTTCAAGGAGTTAGAACTTTCCCATTTCGCTAGAAGACCAACATTGGCAAAAGTCGAACTAAGCTGGAGTGTTACTAATTTCTGGGGGCAACCCTTTTGGATGTTTTAACGCTTTGAGGAGATTGGAAAATTGCTATCCAAAGATTTTTCAAAATTTAACTCCTTGAAATAAAAGAAGTTACAAAAAATAGCAAAGTTGATCGAAGTCGAATGGACCGTTTTCCTCTTACCCAGTTTCCCCAACTCCTAGCTCCTGATGGACTTCTCCATTGGGCCGAAATGTTCCCAAGCGGCTTTTGAGATTGGGTAGGTCTTCCCGCAGAACCTTCTGCTTGCAGGCTGGAACCTGCTTTTCTAGAAAGGCCCTTTGACCAAAAATTGGTCTTCCCCCCGTAACCCAAAAATGGATAAAAGAAATATTCTTGGTATGGGTGTGTATTTACCCAGAAAGGGATGTTGGCTTTGGAGGGAACCTCTGTTGCCAAAATTTTTTGCTCCCCTCAATATAGGGGTCCCTCCCTAATGGGCGCCCCATGTCCTCCCAGGGAAACCTTGGGGAGTTTTTTTGTCTCTACCAGTACCTCCCACCAATGGATTAATAAGATAGGTGCTTTCAGAGGGGGGTGGAAGTGGAAGCGGTTTTCGCAGTGGGTATATTGCGCTTGGTTGGTCCTGGTAGTTATCTTGGCCGGTTGTCGAACTAATCCTCAGGTTGCTTTATTAGAACTGGAAAATCGACTGCTTGAGGACCGGATCTACCAGTTGGAGGCCCAATTAACTAGGCAAGCGCAGGAGTTGGCAGCCTGCCAGCGGCAAGTCAGCATGCAGCTACCGGCCGAGTCGAAAGCGGTGATGCCTCCTAAATTAGGCACTCCTGCCATTAGCACTCCTGCTCCGGGCCCAGAAATATATCCTCCGCCTTCCCGCTCCTCGGAAACCGGAACAAGAAATAACCAAACTGGGGAAAGCACTCTCCCGTCTATCAACTTAGAGATACCCCACAATGCGCTTCCCCCCGGGGTGCTCCCCAAAAGATTCCTCCGCTCTGAACAACCACCGGCTGAGCAAGCCAGTCCTCCCGCTGGTCCACAACTAAATACCCCCAGTACGAAAAATCCACCAGCACCGGACAACACTCCACCCAGCCAAAGCTCAGAGAGAAAATCTGAAATAGAACTGAAAGGTACGGGACTCTCTCCGCCTGCTGGAAGGATCCCAACTATTGGGGAGAACAAAATATTACCCTCCTCGGCGCTCTCTCTTAGCGGAGTTGCTGAGAAGCAAACGCCTGACTCGATGCGAAGATGGACTATTGGCCCTTTGAGTACTGAAGTACACTCTATCCGAATTCTCCCGGCGCTAACGGGCGGTTATAATGCGGACGGTCAGCCTGGCGACGAAGGAATTACGGTGGGTTTGCAACCGGTGGATGCCCAAGGCCGAGTGGTGTTGGCCGCCGCTCCCATCAGCATTGTGCTGATCGATCCTGGAATTTCCGATGACTCGGGCCGAGTGGCCCGATGGGATTTTGCTGCGGAACAAATTGCTGCTTTAAGCGAAAATTTACCCGATGGGGAAGCCCTCCGGATAACTCTTCTATGGCCCACTTTTCCTCCCCGGCATAATCGGCTTCATCTGTTCGTTCGGTATATTACCGCCGATGGCCGAAAACTCCAGGCCGATATCCCCTTGTGGGTGGATGTGGAAGGCCGAACAATTACCGTACCTTCGGGGACAGTGTCCCCTACGGGCAACGGCTCTCATTCAATGGATGGGTCTGTTGGGGGGGTTCCCGGATGCTTTTCTTCTGCAGCACCGGTTAGTATGGGTACTGGTGCGTTTTCTCAATCTAGATCGTTAGGGGAACGATCTGCCCCCGAGGGCTTCTTTGAGGAGCAAAGTTCTTCCTCCCGGATGGAGACTTCCGGCTTGAGGTTCAGTGTGACTGCTCATGCACCGGGAGTGGCTCAGAAGGGGCGTAAATCGCGGATTCCATGGCACCCCAATCGAACTATGAGGGCAGACCTAGCTCCATTCGCAGATGGCACTTCCCCCGGGGGCCGCTAAGAGCCTCTAACAAAATGAGGTTTTTTTCTCTCTTTACTAGCGGTAAAGTATCCCCTTTGCTTTCGGGGAGTTTCATTTTGTTAGAGGCTCTTAACTGGACTTTTGCCCATTTTCCTAAGAGCTTTTGCCTCCCAGAGTGACGGCAATATATTCCTTTGTTACCCAATTTCCTAACTCTAATTACAGCAGGCAGTTAGAGCCTCTTTCTTCTAAGGCGAGGCTGAAAATGGCAAATGTCCAGCTAAGAGTGGCAGCTAGCCGACGCTGCTGCTCAACGGGTACTTACCTTATCAACATCCTCTCCATTTTCAACATACGAAGCGGTGCTGAAATAGCATTTCCACGAGAAGAACAGTGTGCCTTCCTAAACTCCCCAGAATCCCCAAACCCCCTATTTTACAGAAGCGGCGATGAAAGGCCGGGTCGGCCAAAATACTCGGGAAACCTCAAAATTCCCAAGAAACCTCTGCAGAATGTAAGGAGGATATTTTTATCTCGACTTTTGCTATTTTCCCTAACTGGTTTTAGTGCCAGAAGTTACGGCGAAACTTCCCTTTGTTCACCCAATTTCCTAAATGCAATAGTTACAAGTCGTTAGAACAGTCTTCTGCCAGAGCGAAGCGAAGATTAGCAAAAGTCGAGGTTATAAGATGTTAAGCTTACCCTACCTCTAACCCAACCCAATATAGAGCGTTCCTCGCACCCCATAGATCGTAGGTGTTCCGATAAGAGAACCCAACGGCTATAAAAAATCAAAAGTTCATAGAGTTCACCATATCTTCCGGATTTTGCAGAGGTTTCCAAATTTCAGTTCGCCTCTGAGCCGCGCGCCGGTGCAGACTAGGAGGCGTGGAAGGCCTGGCTTCTTTGAATGCGTTTGGTTCTTTCGACGGAACTGCTTCACTTTTTGGTTAAGAACCGGAAGGTGAGGATGCCGGAGGAGCAGAGGGTGGGGCAGAGAGCGGTGGCGCCCAAAAAGCCACGTAAATAAATACGCCTAATAGTACCGCTACTGCCAGCACCAACAGGACCAGAAGCCACAGATTCTGATGAGTAGAAGCGGTTTTTTTCCGAGGCTGAGGTTTGCTAGACTCGGAAGCCCAACTTACCGAAGTGGGGAGGCCGGAGGGGGTTACCAACTGAGGAAACACGTGGCCAGCTTCCTGCCAATCTCGCCAGCCTTCCCGCCAAACCAAAGAATCGGGACTAACCCGGCCTTCGGCAATCCAATTGCGCATGACATCTGCGGTTGCAGGGCCGAACTGCCCGCCAGTAGGAGGCCGAACATACCAGACGGCATTGGGGGCCTCGGCCAAAGGATCTGATGCCGCTCCGGGTGGAGGAGAGGCAATCGGTGGTTCGGCTGGGATGGGAAAGGAGGTACCTAGGGGGGGCGTGGCCCATCCGGTAGCAGCGTGCTGGCCAAAAGCCACCTCGCCATGCCCCCCCTCTGAAGGAGCTTGGGAACTGGGGGCTAAAGAAGTACCCTTACTGGCAGTGCCAATGCCTAACGGAGTAGGGGCGGAGAGAAAAGGAATGGGTTCGCCCGTAGTTCCAGCAGTCCAACCAGGCGTCGCAGAAGCGGGGGTTGAGGGGGGGGATAACACCGGTCCTTCATGCACGGAATGTTCCATCGGCTCTGGAATCCGATCTCCCATGCCGGGTTTCCGGGTGCTCTCCAGGGGGATAGTAAACCGGGCGCCGCAATACGGGCAGATGCCACGTTTGCCCGCCTGAAAAGCCTTAATATTCAGTTTATGTCCATTTGGACACCAACACCGAATCCCCATAGTTCTTCCCTCTTCAAAACACCCTTTCTGTATTATAACTTACAGGGCTTGAAAGCTGCTAGCCCCTCACCACCTGGTGGCTGCCAGGAGTAAGATAAGTTAAGTAAGGCTTCATTCGAATGGAAAAGCCGACCCCCTCCTCGGGAACAAAAGCAGGGATCCAGCTCCAGCAAAAACACTAGAAGTAATATTTTAGAGCTTTTAACCATCCCCCCTGGGGGTGGGTAGCACCGCCGAACCCTCTCGATTTTCATTTTGTTAGGAGGCACTGATTGTTAGGAGGCTCTTAGCGGAATGACGCATGAAGAATCTGCCCTGAAATTAGATTTTTTATGGTTTCTAATCGATTTTGGACTGCTCAGTTTCTTCCAGGAGCACTCCGTGGAATAGGCCGTTTGGGGATTTGGGGTAATTCAGGAACGTAAACATTTTTCCCAAAATGTTATTTTAGCACCGCCTTTACGCTCGACTTCTTCGGCAATTTTCCTAACTCTAATATCTTTCAAGGGTTCGGCCATCCAAAGGGTTTGCCTCCTAGACATGGGTAAAAGTCAAGTTAAAGCATTCTTCCTGAAGCAGGATGCCAGGTTTTTCTTCGCGTACCCTGGATTCCCATCTGCGAGGCAGGAACAACTGTAGGGACCCTCCTGGAGGAAAAATAAACCTCCCCCTCCGTTCAGCTAACTCCAGCTCGACTTTTGCCATCTTTTGTAACTGCTTTTATTTCGAGAAGTTAAGCTTTAAGGATTTTTTGTTTAGCAATTTTCCTAACTTCCATATCTTTATAAGGATCGGCCATCCGAAAAGGCCGCCTTTCTAGAAATTGGCAAAAGTCGAGGTACAGAAACCTCTGGTAAATCCCCACCATAAAGTGAACATTCATTAGTATTCGATAGGGATTGGCCCGCTCCATTCAAAGACCTGCTAGATGTAGGTTGCTCGCAGTGCTAATGGCCCTATATATTGAGCTAGGGGTGGAGGTCACTAAAATAATGTAGAAATGTCTCCTTTAAATTATGCAGAGGCTCTTGCGATGGTAACCGTTCCGCCAAATGAGGTGTGGGCTATTTTTGCACTCCTCTGTCCGTAATAGCCATGGGAGGCAGGGAAAAGAAGAGGGTAACCGGGTTTTTCCCCTTGTGAGCCGTCATTGCGAACAGGCAATAATGGCCTCTTCAGCCTCTGGCCAGAGGCGGGTTCCTTCCCTGGAACAAAATGTTACAGTGGTGCTTCTACCGGAGAGTTGCCTCAGTCTGAGGCCGAGAAGCTAATAGCTGGATGCTCTGCTGTAGAGAATCCGTCAACTGTTTCGCGCTAAGATAGCCATTCAGTCGGCAGACAATCACACCACGAGAAGATAGTATTTGCACAGCAGGTAGGACCCGGACTTGGTGTTTCTGAGCTAGACTGGGATTTTGTTCAATATCTACTTGAATACAGATAAATTGCTTACTCAGTCGGGTTATCTGAGGATCCCGAAAGCTCTCCTGGAGCATCTGTCGGCTAAACGGGCACCAAGAGGCAGTAAACAAAACTAATAGTGGCTTTTCCCATTGACGGGCTAGTTCCACAGCTTCTGCATAGTCGGTCAGAAAAGAGACATGCGCTTTCTCTGTGGGCAAACTTAACGAAGAGGGTTGTTCTCCCTGGGAGGCTGGCTCGATTCCCGGCCAATTGCATCCCAGAAGGATTGTTAAGGGAAGGGAAATAAAGAAAAAGAAACGAATAGAGAAAATAAACATTTTGGATAATCTAGATACTCTAGAAAAGGAACTCGACAGACAAGAAAACAAACAATAGCGATTTCCCCAGGCTACTGCAAGATGCTTTTTGACTCCTAGAATATCCCCTCCTACGTAGAGCCTCTAACAAAAAAAAGATTGGCTCTTTGGTTATAAGCGGCAAGAGGCCATCCGATCTATGCAAGGGACTTCTGGATGATCCTGAACATTTAGATTCGGTAGGGTTCAGTTGCTCCATCCCAACACCGACTAAATGCAGCCCGCTAGCAGTGCAGGCAACCCAATATATTGGAGGAAACTCTGAATAAATCGAGGTTTTAGGAATATTGTCCTTTTCGCCATTATTATCATGTCAAGCAGGCTTATCGAGAGAAAAAGGGATCGGGGGAGGTTCTCTAATTTCTCTCGTTTGTCTGTTTTCACTTCTTTGGACGCCTCCGGCACCCACCGGCAGCCGCCTCACCCAAAACAAACCACCGGACTATCCCCCTCCAGATAC
>JANXAQ010000109.1 GCA_025062105.1 Thermoguttaceae bacterium | reverse complement strand
CCCATTATATCTGGCCCAATATATAGGGTGCTAGCCCTGCTAACACGCTATATATGGTAGGTGTTTGGATGCGGGAGCCAAATGCCTACCGAATCAGAAGTTCATGAAGTTCACTATATGTTCAGGGTTTTGCAGAGGTTCTTAAGGGAAGTTTCGTCGTAACTGCTGATGGCAAATCCAGTTAGGAAAATTGGCAAAAGTCGAGTTTATACGAGGTTGGCTTACTGTTCCTTCTAACCCAATCCATCGGCTTGCTAGCATTACTAGCACCCTTAGATATAGGGATTCGGTTAGGAAAACCCAGCCGCCACAGAATCAAAAATCCATGTAGTTCATTGTATGTTCAGAATTTTGCAAAGGTTCCATTATGTGGTTTCTCTCTTACTCTGGCTCTGTTGAAAGGTTGTTCGCAGTCTGGGGAAGTGTTGCCCACACTGCTCTGTTTTGGTTTGGTTTTGGTGGGGTTAAGCCTCCGACTGGATAGGGTTTCAACAGCGTCTCTTACTCTCTCAGAGGCTGTCTGAAAAGGGGGACCCAGACTTCCTTATTTCCACCAGACGGTAAAGCATAGGGTGCCAAATTACTCAAATCTTGGGCTGTAGCCCTGCTGATGGGGCGACCAACTTGGCTGCCGAGTGAGCCAAAAATCTCTTTTCAGATAGCCTCTCAGTGGATCGGGCGGGGGGAGAATACGGCTACGCTGTTTGGGAGAAGTGGTAGTTTCTCGCTCGATTAGTCTGAAAGTGTGGGGTTATTTTTGAGGAAAATCTTGGCGTGGCTTGTTGTCGGGAGGGGTTTATTGGATTACACTAAAAAAGTTATGCGAATCCTATGCAGGTAAAATAGGCAAAATAGGCAAAGCAAATCGACCACCTCCTCCGGCTTTTAATCTTCCCTCCCTTCTCCGCGTATGGAGGAGCGTGCTACTTGGCCAATGAACCTGCAGGAGGTGAGCAACCTCCCCTTGCTTTGGGGGAACTAGGTATATGCATGTATTAGAAGCCAAGGGGCTGAAGAAAGTTTATGGTGAAGCCGAGGCCCGGGTGGATGCCCTCCGGGGGGTGGATTTACAGGTGATGGCCGGGGAGATGGTAGCCATTATGGGACCGTCGGGGTCTGGCAAAAGCACCTTGCTTGCTCTTTTAGGGGGTGTAGAAGTCCCTACGGAAGGGCATGTTCTCTTGGAAGGAGTGGATTTGGCCAGTCTTTCCGATGACCAGCGCACCTTACTGCGGCGTCGGCGGATCGGCTTTGTGTTTCAGTCGTTCAATCTGCTGCCGATCCTGACGGCAGTAGAAAATGTAGCTTTACCGTTAGAGTTGGACGGTCTCAGTGGTGCGGAAGCCCGCGACCGAGCTCTGGAGATGTTAAAACTGGTTGGTCTGGAAGATCGTCATCATCATCTTCCGAGCCATTTGTCGGGTGGGGAGCAGCAACGGGTGGCCGTGGCACGGGCCTTGGTCATTCAGCCAGCCCTGCTGTTGGCCGACGAACCGACCGGGAATTTGGATAGCCAGAGCGGCCAGCGCCTTACCGCCCTGCTGCGTCGACTGGTCGATGAACATCATCAGACCATCGTGCTGGTAACGCATGACCGGGAGGTGGCTTCGCATGCGGATCGGATCATCCATATTCGGGATGGTCGGATTGAGCGGGAGGAACGATTACGGCCCGTTCGGACCTCCGTAGGCCACGCAGCGGTATCGGTGTTAGCTTCCCTGAACTCTTCGGCCAGTGTGGGTCAGGCGGTTGGCGGAAGGGAATCTACTGGCCGACAAACCTGGCGCAATCCTTCCTAGCGGCTTTCTGCGCCGAGGTTTGCCATTTTCCAAAGTCCGGCTGTCTTTGCATGTTCTAAGCTTTGCAAAGATTAAGCGAACTTCTGTAGAATCGTCGGTATTCCTTAAACTATATGAACCCTTGATTTGGTAGGGATTACCCCGTCGATTGGAAGAGCCAGTGGGACTTCGGCATAATCCTGAACATATAGTGAACTATATGAACTTTCGATTCAGTAGGCTTTAGCTCTCCCCATCTACTTAGCTACTATATAGGATGCTAGCAGTACTACCAATCCAACGAATCTCGGAGCAAATCACAATGGTATAAAAATATTTTCCTTCAGGGATTTTCCTCCAGGGATACAGAGGCTCCCACTCAATGTAGGTTACAAGACGGTCCAGGCAACCCTCCGGATTGGGTTAGAGGCGTCCGAAATAGTGTAAAAATATTTCTTCTCGATTCTGCAGAGGTTTTCGGGGTTAGGAAATTTGCGGAACAAAACGCTGGAAAGCCTAATGTCGACTTTTGCCATGTTGGGCCTCTGGACGAAGTGGGTAAGTTCTAAGTCTTTGGAATTGTTGCAGTTAGGAAATTGTGCCAAAGGGGAAATAGCAAAAATCGAGCCGGACCGTTGCCAAAATGGAAACACTCCGGCTGAGCTAATCTGTTGGACCCAAATCCTTGTGAAGTAGTCGGTTTGCCTATGGTGCTTTGGAAGTTTACGGTTCGGGGCATGTGGAGTCGTCCGGGTCGGACTGCCTTAACGTTTTTGAGTCTGACGATTGGGGTGGCGATTGTGGTGGCGGTCAGCATTGCGCGGCAGACGACTCGGGCTGCCTATAAACAGATGTTTGCTAGTCTTTCTGGGGGTGCGGCACTGGAAGTAGTTGCCGACGGCGGCGGTACCTTCGACCTGAGCCTGTTAGAACAGATTGATCGCACCAAGGGCGTGCAGGCAGCAGTTCCGGTCTTGCAGCAATTTACGGTTATCCGGTTTGCGGGCAAGCGGGTTTCGCTATTGGTTTTTGGGGTGGATCTGCAGCGAGATCAGCTCATCCGTTCGTACCACTTTGTGCAGGGTTCTTTTTGGGGACCGGAAGGCGGCTTGATCTTAGACGAGCAGTTGGGCAAAAGTCTTGGCCTTTCTGTGGGGGATCAGGTACGGATGACCACTGGCCGGGCTGGGTTGTATCGGCTTCAGGTGGTGGGGCTAACTACAAAAGAACACCATCCTATTAGTGTCGGTTATATGCCGTTGGAGCAATTGCAGGAGCTGTTTGGTTTGCAGGGGCAGATCAGCACGATTCAGATCGTTTTGCAACAGGGGGCGGATCGGGAGCAGGTACGCAGGGCTATTGCCCAGAGTCTGCCGATCGGGTTATCGGTTCGGCCGCCGGCTACCGAAAGTGCTGTAGCCCGGGAGACGATGGAAGCCACGGAGCAAGCGCTGCGGCTAGCCAGCAGTTTCTCGTTCCTTTTGGCTGCCTTCATTATACTGAACACTTTTTTAATGAATGTGGGCGAACGTCGTCGGCAATTAGCCGTGCTGCGGACCGTCGGCGCCACGCGCTGGCAAATCGCCTGGATGGTCCTGCGGGAAAGTCTGCTTTTGGCTGTTGGCGGCATCAGTTTGGGGGTGCTGGTGGGAATTGGGGGGGCTCGGTTGCTGTTGGCGGCCTTAAGCCAAATCATGATGGTTACTTTTCCGCCGGTCGGCTTACCGCTGCAGAGCATCGGTTTGGCGGCGATTTTGGGCTTGGGTATGGCGCTAGCTGGAGCTGCTGTGCCCGCCTATCGAGCCAGCCAGCTTACCCCTCTGGAAGGCATGAGCGCCGTGGTGCGTGGCGATATCGAATCCGGTTCTGACTGTTCGGTTCTGCTGGGAGCGGCGATAACGCTGGGCAGTATTTTAGGACTGGCAGCGGCCATCCGCGGTTGGATTCCCGTAGATTTTGCTATCTGGTTTGCCCTGTTGCTGTTGATCGGAGTAGTGCTGCTAAGTCCTTTGGCACTGGGGTTGTTTAGTTGGATAGCGGTTCAATTTTTCCGACCTTGGCTGCGGGGAGAAATCCAACTGGCCTATCGGCAACTGCTTCGGCATCGTTCCCGAAGTACGTTAACGGTGGGGGTGCTTTTTGTGGCGACGGCCACCGGCCTAGGCATGTCCAGCACTATCCTCGATCATATTGAAGACCTTCGCCAGTGGTCTCGGACGGTCATTGCGGGCGACTTCTTCATCCGGGCCGCCATGCCTGATATGTCCACCGGGCTATCCGCCGCCATACCAGAGGAATTGGGCGAACGGTTTTGGCGGATACCGGGAGTTCGGGGGGTAGGGACGGCTCGATTTGTCCGTGCCCGAGCTGCTGGACTGCCTGTGATTGTGGTAGCTAGGGATTTTGCCCCCAAGGCACCTCTGTACTTGGATCTGGTCTCGGGGAATCCCCAGGAGGTCTGCCAACGGGTGATGAATGGGGAGGTGGTCATTGGTACTGTTTTGGCCGAACGGGCGGGGCTTCGTCAAGGCGATCTGCTGGAATTGGAAACCCGTCAAGGTCCTCGTCAGTTCCGGATTGCCGCTTTGGCCAACGAATATTTGGTAGGCGGCTTGGCCGTCTATATGGACCGCCGCATCGCCTCCGAATGGCTTCAGGTGCGAGGCGTGGATGCCTATGTGATCCTGTTAGATCCGGATCGACGAGAAGAACTCCGCGAGCAGGTCCGCCAACAATTGGAGCCGATCTGTCAGGAGTATGGACTTTTACTGGAATCGGCCTCCGAGCTCAACCAGATCATCGACAACATGTCCAACGGTGTGAACGCTTGCCTATGGGGCATCTTGATCCTGG
Source organism: Thermoguttaceae bacterium (assembly GCA_025062105.1). Classification (GTDB taxonomy): domain Bacteria; phylum Planctomycetota; class Planctomycetia; order Pirellulales; family Thermoguttaceae; genus JANXAQ01. Next base: position 879 of record JANXAQ010000109.1, on the reverse strand, counting down.
GCTTTGTGGTAGCTGCCTTCGGAACCGTGAACACTCTGACCATGAACGTACTGGAACAGACGCGGGAGTTTGGCCTGTTGCGCATTGTGGCGATGACCCGTCGGCAACTGCGAAAAACCATTCTGACCCAGGCCGCCATGATCGCCCTGATGGGCCTGCTGCCTGGAGCGGTGGCCGGGGTAGGAGTCTCCTGGCTGATGAACCAGGCCACTGCGCGGGTAACCGGCCATCCGGTGGAGTTTGGCTTCCATCCGCTACTTTTGCTTGGCTGTTTGGGAGCGGGGTTTTTGATCGTGTTGGCTGCTGGCCTGATCCCGGCCGAACGCGCTGCCCGCTTGCAACTGGCCGAAGCCCTCCAGTATGAATAACCCCAGCTTTCCCCTGTTTGAAAAACAATGCCTCTGCCCACCGCCGGAAGCCGTCTTCCCCCATCCTGCGATGGAAGACAGCTTGAAGGAACCTCGGCATAATTCGAAAGGGATATTTTTATAGCATTTTGTCTGGGATTCTATCTAACACAACATATAAGGCTGCTAGCATTGCAAGCACCCAATAGATAGTAGATGTCCAGATAGGAGAATCAACCGGCTAGAGAGTCAAAAACTTCCCAAAGTTCACTACATGTTCAGGATTTTGCAGAGGTTCCTGAAAAAACAGAGGTCTGCACGGAGATAGAGCCGAGGTAGAAGAAGGCTAAGCTTTCCTGGCTTTCCAAGTGCCAGGGTGCGGCTGAAATTTTGTGGGTTAACTGAGCAACATAGGGAATATAGGCAAAACAGGCTTTGGCCCCCTGCAAACCCGCTTTGCACAGCACCTACCTATTATAAAACAAACCCTTTTGCTCCCCTTTTTCCTTCCGAGACATAAGCACCTGAACTC
>JANXAQ010000103.1 GCA_025062105.1 Thermoguttaceae bacterium | reverse complement strand
ATTGGGCTGAAAGAATCGCCCGCAAAAATAGTATAAAAATATCTCCTTTAAATTATGCAGAGGTTCCAAAAATATCTCCTTGGAATGATGCAAAGGTTCCTATAATATTTCAGCCCAATAGCTCACTGGCTCACTGCTGCCTAAGCAGCAATCCAGGTTTTTGCTGGTAATTTTTCTGGTTTTCCGCTTTCGTGGGAACAAGTCTGGACTGCCGCTGGGACCGGGAATGACCGGATAGGGTTTTCCTAGAAAAAGGCAAGAAAGTTCTCCACTCGCCTGATATATTATAAAAAGCAAAGCCTTCCAGATTCCCAGCAGGATAAGATCTCTCAGGCTCAAAGCAGCCCATTCCCCGCAAACCCTCCGAACCACTTGTTGGCCAGTCTGGTCCCTTATCCGGTCCAATTGCCAACCTCACCCGACTGCAATAAAAAGGCCACAGGACTAGCCACCCGCTAGGGTTCTAGTGGAGCCATCCAACACGCAACGAACCATCCTAGTTCGTTCCGGAAGGATGCTTGTATTCTTGGGAGTACGGATGGCACGGTTTGAGAAGTCCTACGGCTTTAGCTCGACTTTTGCAATTTTTCCTATCTTCTTTTGGCCGTGAAATTACGGAGTACCCTTCCGTCGTACATCCAATTTACTAACTCTAATGCATACAAAGAGTTAGAGCGTAGCACATTCGGCAGAGGGTTAAAAATGGCAAAAGTCGAGGTGTAATATTTCCGCCGAATGGAGGGGCTTTCTTTTTCTGCCCACTGCGCGGGGTGGGAGAGGGGGCCTGGCACAACCCGGGCCGGCGGAAGGCCCCCTATTGTCATTCCCTCGCAAGCGGAAATCCAGCAGAGATAAACCAGCAAAAACGGGACGCTGCTTGTGCAGGAATCAGAGATGGCATTTGGCTGAAATGTCCAAATTGTAACCGGAAGGCACAGGGAGGTTCTACTGCCCCTCTGGGGAGGGCTTTTAACCTCTGGAAGTCTCAGGGCTTCTCCGGTAGCGGTAATAAGCGGCACAGGCACCCTCGGCAGATACCATGGGGGCGCCCCTGGGGTGCTCCGGGGTACAACTTATACCGAACAGGGGACATTCGTACGGCCTTTTGATTCCCTGCAGCACCTGGCCGGCAATGCATTCGGTGGATTCTTCCGCCACTAGGCCCTCCAAGCCAAATCGCCGAACGGCATCAAACGCTTGGTATTCGGGTCGAAGTTCTAGGCCACTGGCCGGGATCAGCCCTATGCCTCGCCACTTTCGGTCGGCCAGTTGAAAGACCTCTTCGATTTGTCGTTGGGCCAAGAGATTTCCTCCCGGTCGAACGGATCGGCCATAGGCGTTTTCTACCTCGTGGCGTCCCTCTTCTAATTGCCGTACACAGCACAAAAGCCCGCGAAGAATATCGACCGGTTCAAAGCCGGTTACCACAATCGGTACCCGATACTTCTGGGCAATCGGCCGGTAGGCTTGCAGGCCCATGACAGTGCAGACATGACCAGCAGCAAGAAATCCGTTTACCTCACAGCCAGGGGCCTGCAAAATGGCTTCGATGGCCGGCGGCACCAATACATGCGCCACCAACACAGAAAAGTTTTTCAGCTCCCACTGTTTGGCAAGCAAAACGGCCATCGCATTGGCCGGCGCCGTCGTCTCAAAACCGATCGCAAAAAAGACCACCTCCCGATCCGGATTCTGCTGGGCAATCCGCACCGCATCCAACGGGCTATACACCACCCGCACATCCGCACCTTCCGATTTGGCGGTAAAAAGATCCTTCCGGGACCCGGGTACCCGAAGCATATCCCCAAACGAGCATAAAATCACCCCAGGCCGACCAGCCAACTCCACAGCCCGATCTAAAATTTCTACCGGCGTCACACAGACCGGACAGCCCGGACCATGAATCAGACGAATCTCCGGCGGCAACAAACTATCTAGCGAAAACCGCATAATCGCATGGGTTTGCCCACCGCAGATTTCCATAATATTCCATGGGCGGCGGACTCGCCGGGCAATCTCCCTAGCCAATCGCCGCACCGCCTCCGGATCCCGATACTCATCTACATATCTCATCATCACCGAAACCCTGCCTGGTCAGGGAAGAAGCCAAACAGAGAAATTTTCTCCCACTGTCGGGCTAAAAAGGGATTTGGGCTAGGACGCAGGTCTCTGCTTCACCAACGAGTTGGTCAAAAGGCTGTGTCAAAATCCGCTACGCTCGACTTTTGCCATTTTTCCTAACAGCTTTTGCATCCAATAGTTCCGACGAAACCTCCTTTTGTTCACTCAATTTCCTAAGTCGGATAATTACAAGAAGTTAGGGCTTTTCTTTCTGGGAACGAAGCCAAAAATGGCAAAAGTCGAGCTAAGTGCCTTTTCGTATCGGTTAGGTTACCTGCTTCAAGAGCTCGGGGGATGGTGCCTGGGTGTCAAAATCCGGTACCTTCTGCTTTTTTCCTATCGGCTTCCTACCGGTTAGTATGCTGCTGTTTTTCCCCTCGGAGCCCTTTCCAAATAGGAAATTGGGGCATTCTGGGGAATCTAGGCAGGTGAGTTAGTTGCATCCTCAACCCCATCGTTCGACATCCCTTCTAAGGCCTCCATCTCGGCCAGCATGGAGAAGATCTGATCGGCCTCGGTCTGGTCGATGCGGCTTATAGCAAATCCAACATGGACCAACACATACTCTCCAGGCTGAGCTTCCGGTGTGTAGGCCAAACAGACCTCTTTGACCACGCCGCCAAAGTCGGCCTTGCCCATCGGCAGATCGTCTTTTTGATAGACCTCTAGTAATTTTCCAGGAATACCTAAACACATAATTGCCTGCTTTCAGAAAGACCTGAATGTTCGTCTGAATTATATTGCTGAATTATATTGCCCATTTTACATCTAGCTGAGAGACAGAAATGCCATACCCTCCGAAGCTACAAGAAAAACACCCCAGACTTCAACACTTCCTCCGAAGGGCAGGGAAGTTTATTTGGGTGTCGAAGGTACCTCCAGTGGCATTAGCGCTCAAGGGAAGCTCTATCGTCTTTGTAACACTGTAGCTGAGTGCTGAGTGGAGGGAGCTTTCATTTTCTCCCCCATCGCAAGATTATGTATAAGCTGTCATTCCTCACATCAGTGCTCAACATCGAGTTGTCAGAACAAAGGCACCTCTGCCTAATTCGGAGGAGATATTTTTATACCATTTTTGTTCCGCCACGTTTGACCAAGGATATTGGGTTACTAAACACTACTAACACCCTCATATAGTAAGTATTTAGCTGAGGGCCGCTGAAGCCTACCGAATCAAAAATTCATATAGTTCACGATATTGTTCAGGATTATTGAAACGTTCGTTAACATTTCACTAGGATACCCCCCTAAGGGGTGATGGCCAGGGGCAGGTAAATCAGAGAGGGACCAGAATAGGCAAATTGGGTAATATGGGTATTTTGGATAATCATCTTCCTCCATAATAGTATTCCTAACTGGGGGCTTTATGTGGCCTGCCACCAAGCGGGTTGGATAAAGGGGAAATCATACGCACAGGGGGCCCTTTTGTCCCCTCAACCGGCTAACCTCTTGGCTGGCCGGCTCTCCCACAAGTAGGCAGCAGCGGGTGGCTTCGTTCAGCAGGAAAGTTACGAGTTTGTCGCCAGTGTTTTGATCCAGTAGGTCCCGTTTTCGTTTCTGATGAGAAGGGGAGCGTCTCCGAGGATAGAAGTGGTATTCAGAACCAACGGAAATTGTTTTACCCAATCTGCTTAATTTATCTATTCTTTTTATTTGCCCTATTTTATCTTGACACAGAACCGACGTGACCTCTACCTTTAAAGAACCTTCCGGAGGGTAGATGGATGAGGGGTGATTTATCCCTTGAGAGGAAAACTGAAATCCCTGGGTTGGCTATTTTGGCATTGGGCATGCTAATTGGATTAGGGGCTGGGTGTTCGTCTTGGTCTCATACCGACCGAGGTGCCTTAGCAGGCGGCTTATTAGGCGCCGGTACGGGCGCCATTATCGGTAGTTCCACCGGTCATGCCGGTGCTGGTACATTACTTGGCGCTGGGCTGGGTACCTTAACCGGCGCTCTGCTAGGCTCGGAGTTGGACAACTTGGAGGCCAAAAACCGGGCCATGATCGCCCAGCAGCTAGGTCGGCCGGTGCGGCCTGGGGCCGTGAGCATGGACGATGTGTTGGCTATGACGCAGGCCGGGGTAGCCGAAGAACTGATCGTCAACCATATCCGAGCCAATGGGATGCAGCGTCCGCTAACGGCCAACGACATTATTCTGCTTCAGCAGCAGGGAGTGAGCACTCGAGTGATTGCGGCCATGCAAGAAGCTAGCCAAGCTCGACAACCGTCGGAACCGGTCCAAGTAATTTCGCCGCCATATCCGGGGCCGGTTATCATCGAGGAGTATCATTATGGCCCTTGGGGGCCGCCGCATTGGTGGTGGCATTATCACTATCGGCCCGTCCGAAGCCGATTTAGTTGGGGTATTGCCATCGGGCATTAAGCTCGACTTTTGCCGTCTTGGCCCTGTTCGAAGAACAATGTCCTAACTACTGGTTACTATTGGAGTTAGGAAATTGTGGGCGCAAAGGGGGCTTTCGTTTTTGGAAACTAAAGCAGTGAGCCCCGGGCAAAACTAGAGCCTAGCAGCTCCCCAACCTGGGACTACTGCCCGTTTCGCAGCAGGCCGCACACTAGACAGGCATTATGTCCCCCGAAGCCGAAACTATTTTTCATAGCAACAGAGATCTTTCGTTCACGTGGCTGGTTCGGCGTATAATCCAGATCACACTCCGGATCGGGAAATTCGTAATTGATGGTAGGCGGAATTACCCCATGCACTAGGGCTAGCACCGTAACAACCATCTCCACACCACCGCTTGCCCCGAGCAGATGGCCTAATTGGCTTTTGGTGCTAGAAATACTGATCCGGCGGGCATCTTCACCAAAGACCTGTTTAATAGCGATCGTCTCGGCAATATCGCCCAGGGGGGTACTGGTGCCGTGGGCGTTGATATAATCGACCTGGGAAGGATCGACCTGAGCATCTCGCAGGGCACATTGCATGGCGCGGGCTGCGCCAATGCCTTGGGGATCAGGTTGAGTAATATGGCTTGCATCCGCGGTGGAGCCGTATCCTAACAATTCCGCATAAATGCGAGCTCCGCGGCGTTTGGCATGTTCGAGTTCTTCCAGCACGAGGATGCCGGCCCCTTCGGCCATGACGAAACCATCCCGCTCGCGATCAAAAGGACGGCTGGCCCGCTCTGGCTCGTCATTGCGCTCCGAAAGGGCCCGCATGGCGCTAAAGCCGCTAATACCCATCGGGGTAACAGCAGCTTCGCTTCCGCCAGTGATCATCACATCCGCATCGTCATGTTGGATGGTCTTAAATGCCTCGCCGATGGCATTGGTGGCGCTAGCACAGGCAGTGGCTACGGCAGCATTTGGTCCTCGAAGCCCAAACTGAATGGATAAATGTCCGGCAGCTGCATTCACCATCAATTTCGGGATAGTGAATGCGGAGACCTTTTCCGGCCCCTTTTCCAATAAGCGGGTATGTTGGACTTCGATCTCTCGGATGCCGCCGATGCCAGAACCTAGGATCACTCCACAGCGGAATGGATCCTCTTTGGAAAAATCCAGCCCAGCATCCCGGACGGCATCAATCCCGGCCACCATAGCAAACTGAGTGAAGCGGTCCAGGCGTTTTTCTTCCTTCGGCTCGATATACCCGGCGGTAGAAAAATCCACTACTTCCCCACCGATTCGAACCCGAAACCGCGAAGCGTCCATTAGCCGCAGTGGCCTGATGCCACTTTCGCCTCGCAGTAGCCGAGTCCAGAGTTCTTCCACCTTACAGCCTAAGGATGTTACCACCCCTAGTCCGGTAATGACTACCCGCCGTTTCATGATCCGAAGATCCTTTCTGCTCGGATCAACCAGAACTTACAGGTCCGTTTCCTTTTGGGCACTAATGGCCTTCTCAATATGATCAATGGCTTGGCCTACCGTCTGGATTTTCTCGGCGGCGTCTTCCGGAATATTAATGTTAAACTCTTCTTCCAATTCCATGACTAATTCCACAGTATCGAGCGAATCGGCGCCCAAATCGTTGACAAACGAAGTGTCGCGGGTAATCCGTTCCTTGGGCACCCCCAATTGTTCGGCTACAATCTCAATGACGCGTTCTTCTACAGAAGCCACTTCTTGTCCTCCTTCATAACACTCTTCTATGCCCTGAGGGAAAACCCATTAGCAACGATTCTTTATCCACCTACGGGAAATCATTCTCTCAATCGGGACGACTTTTTTCAGGTATAATCAGTTTTTTTAGGGATGTCTATATGGGATATTTGGCCTCACCCCCCAGAAGTGGGTATATTCTCCTGTGTCAAAAATCTTTTGCAATCTCCGGGTATTCTTCAACGAGTATTGATACCATGTTGGTTTGCCCCCTCGCTGATCCAACATTCCATCATATAGGATAGCAAGCATTGCTAGCACCCTACATATAGTGAGTGTGTGGATGAGGAGAGCTAACGCCTACCAAATCAAAAGTTCACCTATACGTTCAGGATTATGGCGAGTTTACTCTCTTTTGCTCGGTTTATAACCGTTTCCGCCTGGAACCGATCGGGCTTTCCTCCCAACAACCCCTCCTGATTCTCCAGCAAGGTTACCCGGAGACATTGTGGCAAGTTACGGAGCGGTCGATCCGTTTCAACAAGCCTCGTAAGACCCGTCCAGGACCGACTTCATAAAACTGCGTGAATCCCTGGGAAATCAAATATCGCATGGACTCTTCCCACAAGACCGGCTGGATTACCTGTCGGATTAACAACTGGCGAATTTCCTCCGGATCCTCATGAGGCCGAGCATCCACGTTGGAAATGACCGGAATCCGGGGCCGACGAAGCCGTACCTGCTGCAAGACCTCCGCCAAACGCTGATCGGCCGGATGCATAATCCGGGTATGAAACGCTCCGGCCACGGCCAATGGAACCACCTTAGTGGCTCCCATACTCAGTGCCATTTCCGCAGCCCGTTCACATGCCGCATTTGTCCCGGAAATCACAATCGTATCTGGGGCCAGGAGATTGGCAATCTCTAAAATATCATCCTGCCGGGCTTTCTGGCAAAGGGCTTCGACCTGCACCCGTTCCAGACCCAAGATGGTTACCATGCCGCTCGGGGTACGATCGGACGCCTCTTGCATGGCCGCACCACGCTGCTGCACCACCATCAACCCCTCTTCAAACTCCATCACCCCGGCAAAGACCATGGCTGTGTATTCCCCTAGGCTTAGGCCGGCGGCTGCTTCACAGGAAAGCACCACCTCCGGGGACTCCGCTCGAAGGGCTTCCAGAGCGGCCAAACTGGTCACAAATATGGCAGGCTGACTACATACTGTAGAATCTAGCTGTTCGGCCGGGCCTTCAAAACACAACTTGGCCAAATCGTAGCCCAGTAACTGGCTGGCCCGATCGTACAGACGGCGAGCGGCTGGCACCGTCTCGGCCAGTCGCTTGCCCATACCAACCATCTGGGCCCCTTGCCCAGGAAATAAAAAAGCAATCCGACTCAAGGCTTCCTACCGACGGTCGTATAAAGCTCTAGGCCGAAAAAACGCCATCCGGGAACTCGCTCTCACGTTTTTCCAGCGGCTTTCTTTTTCTTTTTAACCGGTTCATCCACCTTTCGGCCCATGTAGAAACCACACTTCGGGCACACCACATGCGGCATCACAGCCGTAGCACACTGAGGACAATATGTGTACTGTTTAGGTTTGAGGGCATCGTGGGCACGACGGGTGCCGGTGCGCGCGTTCGATTGTCGCCGTTTCGGAACTGCCATATCTTGATTTCCTTATATCCCCAGAATGGGGTTAAAGTAATTACTCCATTTGTTGGGATTAAATCGGCTTTCAAGCTTCTTATGCCGGGTCCTACCCCAGACCACCAAGAACAATCACTTCTTCAGAAATTGTTCTGCAGGTTTCTCCCTAAGCTTAGCTGCAAGAATTGATTATCCTAGAAACCTCCCCCGGTTGTGTCAACCCGGCCTGGGGGTGTGCCTGGTAGATTTTTCAAAAGATTTCAGCTCCTCCGGATCTAAAATTCCCAAAAATTCCCACCAAAACGAAAAGGGCTTCCCTGGGACCGAAATAGCCCGTTTTCTAAACCAAAGGCTGCTAAATTTTCCACTTAAATCTTGTTATTTTTCTAACTTCTTTTGTTTCCTGTACTTACGACGAAACACGCCTTGGAGACGAACGTTTCCTACTAACTGCCATCTGGCTCCAGTTGGAATTATTGAGCTTTTCCCCTTGGAAGCAATCTTTCTTGCTAACTCCAATCATTACCAACACTTAGACCATAACTTTTCCAAACTCGACTTTTGCCATTTTTCCTAAGTCCTTTCGTTTCCAGTAGTAACGACGAGACTTCCTTTTCTTCACGCAATTTCCTAAGTCCAATAGTTACAAGGAGTTAGAGTTTTCCCCTTCCGGGGAGAAGGCCTAAAATAGCAAAAGTCGAGTTCCAAAGAGGGGCCAGAAGATGTAAAAGTCGACCTTACAGGCCGGGTAGAAATGGGTTGTGATGAACGTTGGTCGATGAGGTTTGGGTGGGACGGATCCGTCTGGCATAACTGGGTAACAACTTTTGGGGGTTGGAGTCCAGGCAGATTTCTGGGGGCAAGCCGCAAATGGTTTTGTCAACGCCGCTCAGGCTAGTAAGATAGCCTCCTTGCCGTCCATGGCTAATAGGCTGTTTCCCTAACCTCAACTTTTTCCATTGGTAATTTCTGGAGCCTCTGCAAAAATCTGAACATATAGTGAACTGGATGAACTTTCGATCCGCTACCGATTTGGCTCTCCCAGTCGAAGACCTACTATCTAGTGGCTCCTGGCACAATGCTAGCAACTCTATATAGCTTGACTTTTGCCAATTTTGGCCTCCTGCCAAAAGGGGAAAAGTTCAAACTCCTTGGAGTTAAGAAACTCGACTTTTGCCATTTTCCATAACTCCTTTTGTTTCCAGTAGTTACGACGAGACTATCTTTTGTTCACGCAATTTCCTAAGTCCAATAGTTACAAGGACTTAGAGTTTTGCCCTTCTGGGAGAAGGCCTAAAATGGCAAAACTGGAGAAAAAATTGTGGGAACAAAAAAAGGGATTCCATCCTAACTGGTGGCATCCAGCCAATTAGGAAAAATGGCAAACGTCGAGCTAAAAAGCCCAGCCTTTAAAAAGAGGGCACAGCTACCTAATAAAGGAGCAGAAGATTATGGAAGACTCCGCCAAGGGGACCCTAGATTCCGATTCACATGAGGTTTGACCCGCAGATAGGACCGGACTTTTTTTGCCCCCGCCTGATAGGCATTGGCAATGGCTGAATAGATAGCATCCAGGTCAGGCACCTCCCCTCGTAAATAAACCACTCCATCCGCTACCTGTACACTGACCATGCGGGAAGGTACCAATGGACTCCAAAGCAATTCCCGTTCCACGTCTTCTTTGAGCAGCCAATCCGGTTTAAACACTGCCCCAGGTTGGACCTCTATGAGATTGCGGATGCTCTTGACCCCTTCGACCCTTGCTGCTGTCCTTTCCACCCGCTTTTTGCTAAACTCCGATTCCACCACCCCTCGTAAGGTAACTACTCCATTGGCCACCGAGACCGAAATCTGATAAGGGAATGTGTAAGGGTCATGGCGAAGAGTCAGTTGGAGGGCTTCGCACAACAATTGGTCAGGGGGCTTGGCTGAGACCGTTTGGGATGGAACGGCACCGGATGCCTGCGAAGACCAGGCGAGGACCTGAGCACATAGGGCTGGGTGACCTAGCAATATGCCCCATAGCAGAGCGCATTCTCCTACCCAAATACTTTTGTTCATAGCAAGCCTCCCTATTCAAGCCTTTTTGAAAAAAAGCCCTAAATCCCCACTTGCTGGCAACCATAATCTTGAAGGCCCATCCCTAGGCAGCCCTTGTTGGGGGAACTACTATTTAGTCTTTTTCTTTCTTTGCCCAGGACTGACACAACCCCCGCGGTCCACCACCCCTCTCATAGGACTAAAGGAGGGAGAGCTCATTGTGGATGCAAACTCCAATACTTCTCCACCGGGGACGAAAATAACCCCCGTTTGGCCCCGGAAATCTCCTCCCACCCAGCTTGTAGTGGGTGCCGTTTAGAAACCTTTTCATGCCATTGAAAGACCACGCATGCAAGGTATCTCTGCCATGGAGAATGAATTACACGAGAGTCATTTTAAACACACTCATTTGCATAAGCTATCAAATTTTTTAAAAATTGCAAGAATAGAAAAAACAAAAGAGATAGATAATTTACTAAGTTTACACAAAATATAAGCAAAAAAGAGTAAGTAATGTGTTTCATTTTCAGAGAAAAACCCCTCTTTCATATATATAGCAATCCCCTATTCGATGGGTAATAAAAGATAAAGGCTTCTAAAATACTCAGCCCCCTATTAGATTGGCAATCAGGGAAGTGCCCCAGCAAAACCTCCTTCCTTGTTAACCCAATAGTTGGAGATTAGTTACTCATCCTCCCCAACAGACTGGAACAACGTGGAGTACACAAGCAACTCACAAATCGGGGGAAACCATTCATCCGGCTGGAGCAACATCATACAACCCACCATTTGGAGAAAATAAGGTAATTTAAAAAAGAAAGTTGGGTAATCAAGAAAACTGAGGAATTTTCTCCAGGACCCTCTGGATACTCTTGAACATGTAGTGAACTTTGTGGATTTTTGATTCAGTAAGGTTTACCTGCCCATCCAAATACCTACGATACGAAATACCTAACGTAGGATGCTAGCTGTGCTAGCCACCCAACTGTATTGGGTTACACACGCAGGGAACCGAAATGTATAGGTACCTTTGCATAATTCAAAGGGGATATTTTTATACGATGTTGGCTGCCCTCTCTCTAACACAACATATAGTTGCGTTAGCATGATGCCACCCAATAGATAGTAGGTGTCCAGGTAGGGCAACCGAACAGTGAGAGAATCGAAGGTTCACAAAGTTCACTATATGTTCAGGATTTTGCAGAGGTTTCTATAAATTCGACTTTTGCCATTTTCCCTAACTTGTTTTTTCTCCAAAAGTTACGGCGAACACTCCTTTGTTCACCGGATTTCCTAACTCCAACAGTTCCAAGGAGTTACAGTTTTGCTCTTTCACCAGGGGCCCAAAAATGGCAAAAGTCGAGATAAATAGGGTCCCTGGAACTACGCAGAGGTTCCTTACCACCTTTTATGCATTGTCTCGGAAGCGTCGCTGCAGGTCGGCGTAGGCGTCGATCCGGCGGTCCCGGAGAAAAGGCCAATGGGTGCGCACCAGCTCGATCTGGGCCAACTGGCAGTCTGCCAGCAGGATCTGTTCCTGATCATGGGAAGCGCGGGCCAGTAGTTGGCCGAGTGGGTCCGCCACAAAGGAAGCCCCCCAAAACTCAATTCCCTCTTCTAAGCCAGTGCGGTTGACGGCAGCCACAAAAAGCCCGTTGGCAATGGCATGACTTCGGACAATCGTTTCCCAGGCCGAATGTTGCACTTGGCCGAACTGAGCCTTCTCTTCGACTAGCCAGCCGATGGCCGTCGGATAAAACAAAATCTCCGCTCCGGTTAAGGCGGTGAGTCGGGCCGCTTCTGGAAACCATTGGTCCCAACAGACACAAACCCCTATGCGGGCAAACTGAGTGTCAAAACTCCGAAAGCCCAAATCCCCCGGAGTAAAATAAAACTTTTCATAATACCGGGGATCGTCCGGGATATGCATTTTCCGATACAAACCAACCAGTCGGCCATCCGCATCTAACACCACGGCGGTATTATGATATAGGCCGGCGGTGCGCCGTTCGAAGATCGAGCCAACGATCACTACACCCAGTTGCTTGGCTGCCTCAGCCAATCGTTCGGTGGTTGGCCCGGGCACCGGTTCTGCCTCGGCAAACCGGCGATGATCCTCACTCTGGCATGGATACAGACTGTGGAATAGCTCCGGTAAGCAGATGATTTGGGCGCCTTGCCGCGCAGCCTCGGCTAACCAGTCTAAAGCCTTCAAAATATTTTCTTCTTTGGAGGGACTACAGCGCATTTGAATCAGGGCGATCCGGACTTGGTTACTGCCGCCGGAACCGTCCGGCAATTCATCCTTTGCTGAACCGATGCTTGGTTGCCCGGGGCTATTCAGTTTTTGGGGGACAGTCTGGTTACTCGACTGGTCTACAGGCGGGGATGGATACTGCATGAGCCTTTACTCCTATTGAGAGGGGCGGTCGCTAGGCACTCCTGCCGTTAACTGCCGATTTTTCACTGCTGCCAAGGACCCATTAAGATTGTCTTTTGCAATTTCCTTAACTTGTTTTGTCTCTATGAGTTACGACCAACTTTCCTTTAATTCACACATCTTATGTGCAATAATTCCAAGCAGTTCAGATTTTCCCTTTGGACAGAAGAATCAGAACCTCTAACAAAATGGAACTCCCCCGAAAGCGAAGGAAGGCATTTTCCCACTCATAAAGTGGGCGAAAACTATTTTGTTCGAGGCTAGCTCCGTTGAAACCGTTTCCGGCCGGAGGCCTAACTCCTCAAAACGGAAGCAAAACCGACCAGCATGGGCAAAACCTCCCATCCCGCGGACAACCTTTCAATAGAGCATTAGAGGTTCTAAACTCGACTTTTGCCAATTTCCAGGGTGCAGCTCTTTTGGGATATCCGAACTATTTGACAATATTGGACTTAAAAATTTGCAAACAAAGAATCCTTAAAACCTAACTCTTTGAAATAAAAGAAGTTCCAAAAATGACAAAAGTCAAGTGAACAGGCTATGCGGAAATGGGGCTTTGGCGTGTTACGAGCCTTTTTGCGCTGCAAGCGCCGTCCGGCAAAAGTCGAACTAAGAGGCTGTCCTAAAAAACATGTTCTATGATGAAAGGGAATTTCCTTCCTAAATGCCTCAGAATCTCCAAACTCCCTGTTTTTAAGGAGTTTGAAGGGTAGGAGCCGGTCGGCCAAAACCCCATGGGAAACCGCCCAAATCCCAATTTCAGGATAGCCTCTAAAAATCCTTACCATACCACTAAAAAGCAGCGATGAGGAGTGGCGGCAAACCTCCTAGATAGTTTTCTCTGAACTCCTGGAAATAAGATAAGAGAGGATAAGGGAGTCGGAGGTGTGCTTCAGACGGGTAGTTTTGGAGCTGAGTCTTCAGGGTCGCAAAAGTACCCACCCTCTGCCCAGACGCCCTTCTTGCCTGGAAGATTGGAGCTGAAATTCTCTGGGAACCTCTGCGTCATGCAAAGAGCCTTTTTATATCCCTATCCACTGACCTTGTCTTTAACCTAATATACAGGATTGCTGAGTTTTCTAGCATCTAAGCAAAGAAGTGTTCGGGTAGGAGGAGCGAACAGCGACAGAAGCAAAGGTTCATATAGTCCACATGATGTTCAGCATTTGGCAGAGCTTCCCGTGGTTCGATTGGGCAAAATAGAATTCGATGGGCAAAACACACCTAACCTCCGCAAACCAAGTTTTACATAGTAGCTACCCTGATACGCGGACCGCAACTCCTCTGCAGAAAGTCATTGCCACTGGTTCTGGAATTTGGGGTTTTTGGACCTGAAGCTGCAAGACCCAGGCAGTAAGATAGAACGACGCCTAGAGATCTTCCCATCCTTCCTAAACGGGCCAAAAAATCAGCACTACCTGCCTGCAAATCCCCATAGACATTTGGTGTGCAAGATGCTAAGATTATCTTTTTGTGATTGAACTGCCGAGAGTCGAAGGGCCTATTTCCTAGCCAGCAAGTAGGCGGGAAAAGGAGGCCTTAAAGGCTCAAGGATGGAAATTGGGGTAATATGATGGGTTTTTGTAGGATATAGGGCGGTTTCCGTGGTTACGTACAATACGAGTGAATTTCGTAAGGGGTTGAAGGTTCAGATTGACGGGGAACCATATTTGATGGTTGAATGTACTTTTGTGAAGCCTGGGAAGGGGCAGGGGCTATATAAATGTAAACTACGCCACCTCATTCGCAATATTATCATCGACCGGACCTACCGAAGCGGCGATACCCTAGAAGCGGCCGATATCGAAGAGGTGCAGGCCCAGTTCCTCTACCGGCAAGGGGACCAATTCATCTTCATGAACACAGAAACCTATGAACAATACGAACTTTCCAGCCAGGTAGTGGATGAAAACTGGAAATACCTCAAAGAAGGCATGATCTGCCAGGTGCTGCTGTTTAATAACACGCCGATCGGCATCACCCCACCGAACCATGTGGTGCTACGAGTGGAATATTGTGAGCCAAGCGCCCGTGGTAATACCGCCACGAATGTGACCAAACCATGTAAAGTAGAAACCGGTGCTGAGTTTACGGTGCCGGCCTTTATCGAGATCGGCGATCTAATCAAGATCGATACCCGCACTGGCGAGTACGTAGAACGGGTCAAAGAATAATTGCCATTCGTTGTAAATAAATTCGTTGTAAATAAGTTGTAGCGAAGTGAGTAGCAGAGGCTGTTAAGGGCTATCCGAAAGAGGGCAGATGCCAGGCTAAACCGGCAATATGAAAACTGTGTAACCCTCCAGTCTACCGCAACTCCGGAATGGCCAGAAGAAAATCAGCGTCGCATGAGCACCCGGGAACCGATGGTCAAAATATCATAGATTTCTTCCATATCGGTTTCGGGCAGTTCAAGACTGGCGCGACTTTTCGGCAGCAGCCGGGCTTCAGCCGGTCCGTGAATGAGGACCTGCTGCGATAGCTCAAGGGCAAGCGGACCGGGCTGTTGCGCCCGAGGCCCCGGCGCTTTGCGGAGTACCTCGTAGTGGCCTTCCAGCTCGGAAACTCCAGAAATGGCCCGGATTGGAAATCGCCCTGCATATAAGGGATGGATTTGCCCATTCTGATCGCGAAATTCTAACATCAGGGTGATTTCCCGGCGAGTTAAATCCACCAGGGCGTGGAAAGGCCCGCGGAGAACCTTTAGTACCTCCACGCCTTCTAGACGATAGGGATCCCGAATCCCGTTGATCTTAGCCAGTAGCTCCCAAGAGACCTGGTATTGCCGAGCAATCTGCACCAGGTTGTCTCCAGGCCGCACTCGATAGGGGGGTTCTAGGAGATGTTCCCGGGAATAAATGACACTGCCGGCCAGCTGATCCAGCAGTTCGGTGAGTTTGTCCGACTCAGCTTGTGTCAACTCTGGATAGCGGTACCACCGACTCAGTTGGAGGAGGACTCCGGTCCATTGACCTTGTTGGATCGCCTGATGGGCGGCTTGCATACAGATGATAAAATATTCCCCAATTTCGTTATCCGGCCGACGTCCCGCCCGGTTGCTTGCCAGCGCCACCTCGGGTTTTGCAGATGCCTCCGATGTTGGGGAAGCCTCTTTCTTCTGCCCCAAGGAAGCCGGCGGGACTGAGGCAGAATCTTTTGCGTCCCCATCGGAAGAGGCTGGCTTAGCGGCTGGCTCGGATGCGGTAGTATTGCCCGATTGGGCCGGTTCTGCCGAGGGTTTTGCCCCCGACTTTGCCGAAGAACTTTCCGAAGAACCTCCACCAGAAACAGGCTTCTTTTGCTCCGGATCAGGCAATGCAGAACCAGAAAGCGTCCTGCTGGTGGGCACAAATTGCGCAGCAGGCAGTATGGAGGAGCCAGCTCCGGCTGAAGGGCCCGACGACATAGAACTTGGCTTCTGGCCTGCCCGATTCCAACCCGGTATTTCCAGTTTAGGCATTTCCGGGGCGCCGGCCGACTCCGGCCCGGCAGCTCGACTAGGCCCATAAAGATGCTGATACACCAAATACCCTACCCCTACTACCACTAAAATCAAAGCCAAATTTTTAATCCCATTCATGATTCGGTTCCAAAGACTCATCTTGTTATTGGATTCCATTGTTTTCCTTTCCCCGGCTGTTCTTTCGGTAGAAGGGCCGTAGCCAAACCTGGAACCCCGAGGGAAAGCAAATCTTAAAAGAAATCCAGAAAATCTCCTAGAGCAATTTTTGGCAGAAGAAAGCGGGTGTTGTAAAAAGCCTCATTTGCGCCAAAGGGCTGCTTGAAAAGCCCAATCAAAAAAGTCCAATCAAAGCGGAAAATTGCCTCTGCTTCGTTAGCCTCCAACTGGGGGAGATCGATCGGGGCCGGGTTTCTGCTCTCTGCCTGATTTTTGAACACTCGGGCAAGCTAATTTCCCCATTTGTACCTCTTCTGTACCTTTTCGGCCGAGGGGAGTATCAGCTGGGGAGGCAAACATTTGGAGAAAATAGGCACTTTAGGAAAAGAAAGCCTGCAATCTGTGAGAGAGAAAGAAACTAAGTTTCCCTATTTTCTGTAGTTCCTCCAAATTCACAGGTACTCTCTTCGGTTGAATAGTTCCTATACTGTTCCTATACTGTCTTTCTTTCTTTTACTCTAGCTACGCCGAAATCCCTTACGTTTAATTAGTTCACTACCAGGCCAAGAGTTAGATCATTGCTTGGTGCGCGGGTGAGGCTCAGAGGGCAAAAGTAGAGCGAAGACTCTTTACATCTTTCTGTGCAGCTAGGCAATATAGACAAAATAGACAAGCTTGATAAAAATGGGAAATTAGGACCCTTGCTCGGCTAACCACAAGACTACACATTCCTGCCACAGCTCAAAAGAGGCACCTGCCCAGCTGAGGAATTCCAAAAAGAATGATGCAACCTCTGCCAGATCCTGATATAAACCGTTGATTCGAGAGAGATTGGCTCGCCTCATTCAAAGGACCTACTATATGGAGGTTGCTAGCAGTGCTAGCAACTATAGGCGAGGTTTTTCAAGTACTTTCAGAAAAGTTCCTCTTTATGGGAGTTAACTAGCTCACAGAGCGGCTCAGCTTCATCGACTGCAGCCAGGCCTTTGGGATGCCTAGCTGCCTAACCTGTTCCAAGACCATAGAGGTTAGAGGAGCTGCTTTTGGGGAGCTTTCAGCCAGGGTTTAGAAGTTGGAAATGGTTTGCAGGAAAGTTCCATCCGGTTGGGTGGGTTCACAGTGTCTCCCCTGAAAAGTAATTTGGAACCTCTGCAAAACCCTGAATATATAGTGAACTTTGTAAACATTTAATTCTCTAGCCGTTCGGTGGCTCTACCTGGACAGATACCATCTATTGGGTGCTTGCAATGGTAGCAGCTCTATATGTTGTGTTAGGGGGGAGGGCAACCAAAATGGTATAAAAATATCCCCTTTGAATTATGCAGAAGTCCCATTTTTCAGAGGAAACCTCTGCATAATTCGAGGCAGAGATTTTTAGGTACTCCTGCATCATGAAACGGAGATATTCTTATGGTATTTTGGGTCCCAGTACTGCTAACCTAATATATAGGGCACTAACGTAGCTGACGCCTATATCTAGTAGTTGTTCGGACTAGAAAACCAAACGGCCATAGAATCGAAAGTTCACGTAGTTCACTATATATTCATGATTTTTCAGAGGTTCCTTTATACTAGTTCCCCACGTTTGACCCAATTGGGTTATTAGCACTGCTAGCACCCTACATATGGTAGATATTTGGATGATGGAAGCTAATGCCTACCGAATCAAAAATTCATAAAGTGCATCAGGCGTTCAGGATTATGTAGAGGTTCCCAGAACGTACTGTCAAGAAAAGGAGAGCGAGTAATGAATCGATTTGGGCGGTTGGTATCCTGTCTGATGGGATTCGGCATGGGAGCAATTGGAGGGGCCTTAAGCTGGGAAGTTTTGGCAGCAGGAGCTGCCCGATCCCCTTCTGCCCAACCCAAGTCGGCTCTAGCCTCCGAGCAAGAGGCGTTGGGTTTGGCCAAACTTGAACCTATCCCTAACCTGGACCTATTTGAGGCCTTTGGCAAAACACCCGTGCTTCGGATCCGCTACCCTTGGAAAGCATATACGCGTGCCTCGGTCGAAATCCGGTTTTTCAGCCACACCGAAGTGGATGACGAGCGGATTCAGCCGCAGTTTGTCCGAGCCCGATATTGGAAGGGCGAACTCTTGCAGAAAGCTTACCAGTGTCTGCTAGAGGCTTCCGATGTACCAGTGCACAAAAAGATCTCAACCGATGGTCTTCAGTGGCATCTGGTAGCGGATCGATCCCTTTTAGGTCGGCCTGCGCTACGAATAATCCGAGAAATTCCAGCCGATCCTAGGCTCCGCACCCAGTCAGCTGTGGCCGTTGTCTATCCACTGTTGGAGCAGTGGGCTGAAGATGATAGTCAGCTCTATTTGGAGCTGCCAGGCCAATATTATTCCCAACCGGGACAAATGAGGATTTGGTTTTTACGGGATCAGCATGTCGTTTGGGCGCAGAAACTTCGTTGGCCGGGCCTGAAATACGTCCGTTCACCTGGTGCTAGGAGTCTCCAGCTCATGGGCCCACCGGACGAAAAAACTCCCGCTAAAGCAGCCTCGGCAGAGAAAAGTACCATGCCATAGGAGCAGTTGGACCTTCAGTGGACTTCTGCCAATTTCTTTAAGTTCGACTTTTTCCATTTTTCCTAACTTGGTTTTTCTCCAAAAGTTACGGCGAACACTCCTTTTGCCCACCGGATTTCCTAACTCCAATAATTCCAAGAAGTTACAGCTTTACTCTTTCAACAGAGGCCAAAAATGGCAAAAGTCCAGCTATAAAGGCGCCTCTGCATACTTCAAGGGAGATTTTTACACCATTTGGGTGCCTTCCGTCTCTTGCAATATATACTGTCTCTTGCAATATATAGAATTGCTACCACTGTGAGTAACTTACATATACTAGGTCTTTGTAGGCAGCAGTCCAATCCCCAGTGGAGCAAAGATTCATAAAGTTCACTCTATGTTCAAGATGTTGCAGAGATTCCCCAATTCTAATTCTTTGTCGAAACGGTTAGGATTTGAGGATTTTTTGATCATCAAATTTTCTGCCCCCAAAAAGGTTTAGAATATCTAAAGCAGGTTGGATGCTGGAAAAACAGCAAAATGGGAGCTAAAGGGGTTGTCCTGAAATTGGGATTTTAGCGGTTTGCAACAGGGGTTAGCTGCCTATTACTGCCTCTGAGTCCTTCTGGCTCTGTTGAAAGGTTGTCTGCAGTTTGGGAAGGTTTTGCCCATACTGGTGGGTTTTGCGTCGGTTTTGGCAGGTTTAGGCCTCTGAGCGGCAAGGGTTTCAACAGAGCCAGTTCTTCTTAAAAATAAGGATGGTGGGAGAGTCTAGAGAATTTAGGAGGGGAATTGCCTTTCATGCTCGACAATGCTTTTCCAGACAGCCTGTTAGGGGGGGTGCTTGCTAATCGGACGAATCTTGCCGGGCATCTGAGCAGCCGAGGACCGCTAGGACTTCGTTTAGCACAAAGCCATTGGTAGCCACTCCTTGGCCGGAACAGACCGTAGGTCGGCCTTGCCAATCGGTAAAGGTACCGCCGGCCTCTTGCAGAATCGGCAGTAAGGCGGCGGCATCCCAGATGTTCATAATGGGGTCGATAGCCACCTCGGCCCGGCCGGTAGCTACCATCAGATATCCGTAGCAGTCCCCCCAGGTTCGCAGCAGTCGAGCTTCTCGGTTCAGACGTTGAAAGACTTCAAATCGGCCGATCGCATCGAAGTTAGCAATTTCACTGGTAACCACTAGGGCTTCGGCGAGTCGTGTACATGTTGATACTTTAGCAGGCTCCCTGGCGGAGTTGGCCTGTTGATACCATGCTCCTTGCCCTTTGGCAGCCCAGAGACATTCATCTAAAGGCGGTATGAAGATGACGCCTCCGACAGGCTCCGATTCGTACTCCAGGCCCACCAAGGTTCCGTACAACGGCACGCCATGGATAAAGGATTTTGTGCCGTCGATTGGGTCCAAAATCCATCGAAATCCGCTGGTACCGACCCGTTCCGGAAACTCCTCCCCAAGAATCCCATCCTGAGGAAACTGTTGGCTTATCTGCTGGCGGAGCAACTGTTCGGCTTCTCGATCGGCAACAGTAACCGGCGAGGCATCAGATTTTCGTTCTACGGCTAAATCTCGCCGGCGGAAGTACTCTAGGGTCAATCGTCCCGCCTCTCGAGCAAATTGCACAGCGTACTCTAATCGGCTTTTAATCTCCTGCTGCGAAGATGGCATGCTAGAATCCTTAAAAATAGTTTCTGCCTGGCTCGAGGCTCTCCTGAAATAGGATTTGGGCAATTTCCCATGGAGTTTGTCCGACCGGCTCCTACCCTCGACACCCCTTAAAAACAGGATTCTGGGAAATTGAGGAAGGGGACTTCCTTTTATCATAGAAGAAGCTTTTTAGCACAGCCTTTTAGACTCGGTTGCTGGGTGCTATGCCCCTGAAGGAGGTTTTGCCCATGCTGGCCGGTTTTGGTCCCTTTTGGCGGGGTTTAGGCCTCCGAAGGAAGAGGTTTCAACAAAGTCAAGATGTTCCAAAATGGTACCAGAGGAAATTACTTAACTGGAGTTTGGCCAATTTTTGTAAGCTCGACTTTTGCTTTTTTCTTCACCCTTATTATTTCCAGTAATTAGGACGAGTTCCCTGGTTCACACAATTTCTTACCCTCGACAGTTACAAGGAGTTAGAGTTTTCCACTTTTGGCAGGAAGCCAAAAAGGCAGAAGTTGAACTTAACAAGTCCGACAGATCTGGGTTAGTCTTTGGTAGCGGGGTTAAGAAGTTTGGTGGCCGGTGGGGAGGGGGTTTGGGCTTGGCGGTATATGTACAAAAGAAATACTCCGGCGGCGCAGACAAGGAAGCTATCGGCCAGATTGAAGTTGGGCCAGTGGAATCGGCCGATCATCACCAGGATCCAATCTCGTACAGCATAGACGGGCTGACCCACTCGTTCTGGCGGGCAGGCGCCCTCCCAGCGCAGTCCATGCAGCCCCAGTCGGTCATACAGATTACCTAGGATACCGGCCATAGCCAGTCCCAGGGCTACTGTTAAAAACCAATCCTTGGCTCCCCCGCCCCAAAGCATCCAATACAGCACCGCTCCGCTGGCGACTAGTCCCAGCACTCCAAACAGGTGCACCCAGCCCTGAGCCAGTCCAAAGACCGCTCCTTCATTTAGACTGGTTTGGAATCCGAACACCCCCGGCCAGACCCACCAGATGGACCTAGTCCCGGGCATCCCTAGCCAATCGAACATATATTTTTTGGTAACTAGATCCGCAGCGCAGCCTGCCGAGGCAATAGCGGCAAACAGAACTATCCGGCCCCAATCTTCCTTCATGGCAGCCGATAACCTTCCTCCATCGCTGCCGCACATTTGACACAAACGGTAGTGTACGGAATAGCATTTAACCGCGCCTTGGGGATCTTCACCCCACACTCCTCGCAAATTCCGTACACCCCATCCTCAATCCGTTCCAAGGCTGCCTCGATCTGGGCCAACATCTCCTCCTGGTTTTCCACCAGGCTGAGCGTAAACTCCTGTTCAAAATTGTCCGTACCCAGATCCGCCATGTGGATGGGCATGCTGGAAAGTTCTCCATTGCCCGGTTCTCGGTTTTTCTTCAGGGCGGCATCGGCCATCTGCCGAACATCACCACGGAGCCGCGCCCGCAAGGCAAGTAGCTTCTCCTTGAACACCGCCAGTTCAGCCTTCGTCATCGCCTTTGCTCCGGGTCCTAAGGAAACTAAAAATTACCCCTCATTCAAACTTCTTATTGTAATCCAGCCGCTGTGCAATGTCAAAACCCCCTCCCGGCGGCTAAAGTCTCCCCTGATCCTTTCCCTATGTTAGAGGCTCTCCTGAAATTGGGCTTTCGGTGGTTTTCCATGGATGTCGGCTGACCAGTTCTCCCTTTGGGATACTTTAAAAATAGGGATTTTGGAGACCCTAGAGAATTTAGGCGGCAGGCCTCCTTTCATCATTAGGTAAAAAAACTTTTCAAAACAACCTGGGTCTGTTGAAACCCTTTCCGGTCGGAGGCCGAAACCCACTAAAACTGAAGTAAAACCGACCAGTATGGGCAAAACCTCCCAGACTGCCGACAACCTTTCAACAGAGCTAGACAGCCTGTGAGAATTTTGGAGACACTTCTGCCGAGCGGAGTCGCTTAGGCTGGGGGAAGGGGGTAGGTGGTCGGTCGTAACGTAGTGTCGGATGGCGGTCCACAGGATTTGGATCGGCTCATACCAGCTTGCTACAGCATCCGAAAAATCCACATCCGCTTGACCACTAGGGAAATTAGCAAAGGTTGGGCCAAATGGTCGCCAGGTGCGGAAAAGCCCACCTGATCCCCGCTTGGCCGTACGCCTCGGGGCTTCTCCGGTTGCTGTAAATGTTTATCTGCATCCCCACCGCTGGCCGAAGGTCACGCGCGATCGCCAATTACTGGCTCAACCAAAGGAAAGCCAACCCTCCTTCTCCTGACCATAGACTTGGATGCCCCTGGCCTCCGCTTCCGTAACCCGCCACTCCTTTTTATGTAGCGAGCATATCTTCGGCAACGTTTCCAAACGGCTTTCTATACCCGCTGTTGCACCAGGTTTTCATCCCACCCACAGAACCCAAACGGTAAAATCATTCCACAGCAACTGCGTTGGCCGAAAATTTTACTAAAATTTTTCCCAAAATTGGAAAATTTTTTCCTCATGTTTCTCCCCCCAATAGAGTTAACCAAAAAGTAGGGAATCACTCAGAGCACTTATATTAGCGAATTTTTATAACATATTGCAAATAAAAAAGTTATGTCAAAAACTTATCTCCTTTTTCAAGGGGACGTTCAACTGAACTTAAAAACATATAACCTAAACAAAAATCCGATAAGAAAAAAATTTCCCCTCTGGCCTCTTGACAAGCTGGTCTTCCAGAGTAGATGATAAAGCATAACTTCTTCCCTGTTTACCCTCAGTTTGTGCTCCCACAATAGAAGGGGCTGCCTTTCGGGGGTCAAAGCGAATCATTCATAAGCGAATCATTCATAAAGGAAACGCAATTCCAATTCCCCCAAGGTGCTTTACGTGTCGAAAATTACTTCAAAAATCAACAACACACCTAGGGGCAACACACTAGGGGGAATTGGAGTACTCCCTCGTATCAAATTCCTTCCTCAACGGAACAGCTTTTCCCCACGGAATATGGGGCAGTGTATCGTCGCCAATAACCGGAGCAAATCTTCCATCTGACTGTGGCAAGGGTGTTTCAGAACCTTTCGAGGGTGTCCTGGAATTGGTTGGAATGTTGGCGTTTTCCAATGGGTTTTGGGCAGACCGATCCTTGCAGCGACCTTTTCAGGACAGCCTCTGAGCTCGACTTTTGCCAATTTTCCTGACTGGTTTTGTTTCCCGGACTTAGGGCAAATGTTCCCTTTGTACACCGAATTTGCTAAGTCCAATAATTACAAGGACTTAAAGCATTGCTCTTCCGGGCCGAAGCCAAAATGCCAAAATGGCAGTCGAGCTGAGAGCGGGCCAGTAGTTTTGTGCGACAACGGGTTTTGAATCGCCCCCATCAAAAACCGATTGCGTCCAGGACCATGGGGAGTACTGGGCGCTAAGCGTTTGCAACTTGTGTTCCCCAAGGGTCAGGACAGCAATCGGTTTTTTGTGCGCCCAAACGGCACACGCACCTTGCCTGTGAGGTCCTCCAGACCGCAGGATCAAGGTTTCCTCCATCCCAACGGAAACAGTGGTTTAGGGGCTCCTGGTTCCGAGGGGGGCTTTTGTGCATGGAGGGAAGCCTTCAGCGGTTAGAGTATGATCATCAGGCTACATTAGAAGAAATTAGAAGAGCAGAAGAGCAGCAGTGGCTTTAATCCCCTTTAAGGTAGGAGGCTGGTCATGCGGCAGCATTGTGGTTGGGATCTAGGTCGGCTTGTGTTGGTTGGTTTGACGGCGGCGGTGTTGGCGGTTCTGGCCAGTTCTGCCCCAGCACAAACCTCCTCTTGGCAGTATGACGTGGATGGCTATTGGGGCGACGCCACCAAGTGGTCCGGGGGCGTGCCCAACGGCGACACAGCCGATGCCCGGTTTCGCCGGAGTTTTACTGGGGATCGGGTGGTAGCGTTGGCTGCCAATGCCCAAGGGGATCCCCTGTCTGTTACACTCAATCAGCTTACCTTTTGGGACTGGAGCGGCGGGGACGATACCACTCTGACCATCCGGGCGGTAACCAAAGGCAGCCAAGAAAGCGACCTTACCTTTGCGGGTACGGCTAGCATTTCTTCACAAACTACGATTTCCGATACCAAGGCTACCCAAATCGACTCCACCGGCCTTCGGTATTTAGCCGCTTTGCGGATCGACAGCAAGGTGAATATTTCCGGCCCCAGCCTGACCAAGACAGGCGGCGGCTCGGCCGTCTTTTTCCGCGAAGTTTCTGGCGCCGGCAATCTGATTGTCAGTCAGGGGCTTTTGATCTTGGCGGCCCAAAACACCTACACCGGCTCGACCACCGTTAGTGGCGGCGCCTTGCAATTGCGCCAT
>JANXAQ010000052.1 GCA_025062105.1 Thermoguttaceae bacterium | reverse complement strand
GGCTGGCATCCCTCTAACACAACATATAGGGGGCCAGGATTGCTAGCACCCAACAGATAGTAGATGTCCTGGCAGGACAACGGAACGGCTAAAGAATCAAAAGTTCATAAAGTTCACTGGATGTTCAGGATTTTGCAGAGGCTCCATGTGTATAACGGGGGATCTAGGCAGACGTCGGGAAAAAGCAGATCCAATGGGCTTTCCTTCCAGCAGCTCGGGGACCGAATCGCCCATCGCAGGGCAGCTTAACTCAACCAGCGGCTATATACAACGGACCCCTCCTACACTCGACGTTTGCCTTTTTGGGCTCCTGCTGAAGAGGGAAAGCTCTAACTGGCCGTATCTATTGGAGTTAGAGGCTGTTCTCAAATTGGATTTTGAGGGTTTTCCCTTGGTTTTTGGCACAACCGGACTTTCCCTCGATGGGTCGCTTTTATACACAAGTTAGAGTTCACGTGCTCGGACATCACTTTACGAACATGCCGAAAGTTTGTTGAAGGAAATTGAAGGGATACAACAGGCAATATAGGCAAAATAGCTTCTGAAAACTTTCTAAAAACAAACACTTCCTGAGCTTCCCAATGGTCTTTCCCTAGGTGTCATTTCGCCAAAGTAACGGGGGGCTTCTTTTGAGAAGTTTGTTATACCCCTAGGTGAGGCAATCGCTTTGGCCCATTGGGATGGGCAATCCATCCCAAAAGATGTGTATAACAGCGAGCAGATAGGAGGGGGGTTTTGGCTATGAAAACGGTACGGGCAGAGAATCAGAAGTTCATAACGTATATTGAAGGCTCCAGAAGGTCTCTCGGTCGCTCATATCCACGGGGGACCGACCGATTGGCCGGCTAAAGCCCCCAGGCGGTGCTGGCTTCATGCTGAAGCGACCATTTTGGCTTGGCCTTGGCGGTGGGTTTGGCCTTTGGCAGGTCTGTTGAGCGAGAAAATACCTCCCCCCCGAGGCTCCATCTGCTGTGTTTGACCGCTTAGCGTTCAAGAGCTTATAAGGGACTGTGAAAAAGAAGCTCTTGGACACTATAGTCCGCTCGGGCGCTATCAGTATGGACGGATGGGGCTGGCTTTAATGGCTTGCCAAGGCCATCCGAAACTTGCCGTCGGAAGCGGCTGTGGTGGGACAGACAGTGATTGGACACCGGTCGGTGGTTTCCCCTCCGGCGGGCCAGCAGGTACCGGAGGGGCTTCAATCGGCGCTGCCTTTTCCAGAAGACCTTCTCCTATCTGTGGATAGGTAAAATATCCCAACGGTTCATGCGGTTGGGCATGCCAAGGATATTCAAAATAGTGGCGATAGTTGTAAGGTTGGCGGTAATAATATCCATGGAAGGCGGGGTAGCGATGAATGTCCCGCGCATTGCCCGGATAACAGCCGAACCGGGGTTGGTAGCAGGTTTGAGGCATCGGCCCAAACCAATCCCAAGCTAATCGGCACAAAGACTTTGCCCCCTTTCGCACACTGCAAGCTACATCCCCCGAAGCACAACTTTCGCAGGGTTGGGAGATGGGTTGGGGTTGAATATTGGCAGGGAGCTGGGACTGGGCCGGCTCGGCTGTTTGGCCCATGAGGAATACCAGACTATAGAGGAGCACATTCATAGATCTACCTTTCTTTTGGGAAATTTCATCCTTGAATGCCTAAAATGGGGTACTTATAATACTACTTTAGGGGTATTCTGAAGCCTCCCATAGGCCACCGGGACCCTTATTGGGAATCGGCCAACTAAGCCTCCCAAGTCCACTTCCCTTCCAGGGAATTGTCAAAAATACGCCGATCCGCTAGGTGGGCCGTCCA
The DNA here is from genome assembly GCA_025062105.1 of Thermoguttaceae bacterium. Taxonomy (GTDB): domain Bacteria; phylum Planctomycetota; class Planctomycetia; order Pirellulales; family Thermoguttaceae; genus JANXAQ01. Next base: position 10,807 of record JANXAQ010000052.1, on the reverse strand, counting down.
GAGGTGCTTCTAACTCTTTACTCTTTTAGATTCCCAGCTCTACCGTCAACTTTCGTCACATTGCGGTTCGTAACATTTCCGCCTACTGAAGCAATTCGGCTTGCCCCTGAGGGTTGATACTATCGACAAAAAGAGCTTTCTTTGGATCTTGTCCAATAATAGGAAGCACCCACAAATAAATAAAAACACTTCTTTGTTCGATTTCCGGAACTCTCAGAGCCCCAGGAGACTTTCGATTTGCTCTTTCATCAGCCCCCAGTAAGGTGCGTATGTGCCACGGTAAGGAAAAAAGATATAACAGGGAGCCTCTGAGGGTATCGGAGGGCGAGCTGGAGGCGAAGCTGGTGAGGCCCAAAGAGCCAGTTGCCCCTTCTCATTCCCCCTACATTACCTAACTTGCTGCCCGGGGAGAGATGAGAAAAGTTATGCCCCATCCACTAGGTTGAAAGTATTACCTTTGGGACCTGGCCATTCTTCTGGGTGTATCCCGGCGGTCAGTCCTTATCTTTCAAACTCCGGATCGGGAAGTAAGCTGGGGAGAACTGCTGATCCCCCCAATGGGGGTATCTGGAAAGGCTTGGGAGAACCTTAGCATTTTTTGTTTCTTTTTGTCTAAATTGTGTAGATTGTGCAGATTTTTAAAATTAAAAATGTTTTCCTCTCCGTAGCCTGCCCCTTGGGTTGAATGTTGATCCGTGGCGAAAAGGAGCGGATCGAGAGGAAAATTGCTCAGAATGGGCCAAGGGGCATATCTCGAAGAAGTTTTCCCCCAAAAGTATGTTTATATTTTGAAAATTCCATGTTCAACATCAATTACTTTGAAACGCCTGTTGTTCAGTTTGTTTTCAGAAAGAGTAAAAAAACAGAAACTTTTCTCTTGAGTTTTAGGATGGGCTAATTAAACTGGATGGTATAGGGCATTTAGACAAAACAAGTTATCTACATAATTTACACAAATTGGATTAAATCCTAGTGCTGCCAAGGTGGGCTTATCCGGCATAAATTGTAAGTGTCTCGTGCGTTGATCCGCTGGGCTCTTTAAAGAGGACAGTCCGGATGAACCCGTATTTGGTAGTGCTGAGTCGAAATGAAGGTTTGGTCGCTCGACTTCGGAGTCGGTTTACCAATCAATTTGAATTAATGGTAGTCGAAGGGGTAGAAAATCTGGAAGCCAAACTGGCTGACACCCCTATTCGGGCGGTCCTGATCCATTTGGATCGTAGCCATGGGAATGGCCAGACCAGTAATAAATACTTGGCCCATATCCGTCGTTCGGTGGCCACAGCACCCATTTATGGTTTGGTCGAGCCGGACTGCCCGTCGGAAACCGTCGAACATCTTTCGCGGTGGGTTCGGGAAGTGTTGTATCTTCCGGAGGAGTTGGGGAGGCTAGACCGGCTTTTGCTGGAAGACGATCTGGGGCTGGATTCGGAGTTATTGAGCCATTTTGCCGGGTTGCCCTATCGGGTGCTTCGGGGCACCACACGCTCGTTGGTTACTTTTTCGCCGTCGATGTTTGAGATGTTCGAGGAACTGAAGGTGGCGGCGGCTCATGATGTCACCATTTTACTGATCGGCGAGACGGGTAGTGGCAAGACCTATTTGGCTCGACTGATTCATGAACTGTCGCCTCGTCGGAACCATCGGTGTTTGACGGTAGCTTGTGGGGCGTTGCCGCCGGATTTGATCGAAAGTGAGCTGTTCGGGTATGTCAAAGGCGCTTTTACGGGGGCGGATACGGATAAACCGGGCAAGTTCGCCGCTGCTGATCGAGGCACCCTCCTTTTGGACGAAATCGACGTTCTAGCACCCAAACAGCAGGCCAAACTGCTTCGGGTGATCGAAACCGGCGAGTATGAGCCGGTCGGTTCGAACGATACACGAATTTCTCATGCCCGGTTGATTGCCGCCTCCAATATCGACTTGGAAAAGCTAGTGGAAGCCGATAAGTTTCGTCGAGACCTTTATTATCGGTTAAACACACTAAGTTTTCATTTACCCCCGCTGCGAGAGCGGCCTTGGGACATTGAATACCTAGCGCGCAAGTTTGCTATTGAGCATAGCCGGGCACATCAAATTGAGCTGAAGCACATTGAACCCGATTTCTTAGCCGCTCTGCGCCAATATCCGTGGCCGGGCAATATCCGAGAGTTGGAAAATGTCATCCGTCGGGCGGTGCTTTACTGTCGAGATGGGGTTCTGACGGTAGCCGATCTGCCCAGTGCGATGCGTCCCCCTAATGCCGGTCGATCTGGGCACAGCTCGGATCGGCAGCCTCCGTTAACGCTGGAAGAGCGACTCCGGCAAGTCGAACGCCGGATCATCGAAGAAACCCTCCAGCGGAATAATTACCGACGCAGCGATACGGCCCGGGAGTTGGGCATCAGTCGGATCACCCTTTATAACAAAATGAAAAAGCTCGGCATCTTGCACCTGCTGTAATCTTAGGGCCACCTTAGCTAGGTGGCCCCCGCTTTGGAAGAGCAATGTTCTAACTTCGGGAACCTCATGATTTAAAGGGGATATTTTTATACCATGTTGGCTGATCCCCCTCGAAGACGTTGGCTCAACAGGAGGTAGCCAATCTTCCTTTTCCAACGGCCGATGAAGGCTCTGGGTAACCAAGGTGCCAAATCCTGGGATGTAGCTCCTCCTGGTGATAGAAACAACTTGGCAGTCAGGCAGTCAAAATCTCTTTTTAGATAACCTCTAAGCTCCACTTTTGCCAATTTTGATGTTCTGCCGAAATAGGAACGTTTTAACTCTTTGGAATTATTGGACTTAGGAGATTGTGTGAACAAAAGGCGGGTTCGCTGTAAGCACCGGGAACAAAACAAATAATGGCAAAAGTCCAGCCAAAAGGCTGTCCGGAAAAGCATGTTCTATGATCAAAGGAGGTTTCCTTTCTCAATGCCCTAGAAGCCCCAAAATCTCTGTTTTTAAGGAGTCCGGAGGAAAAACCCATGGGAAACCACCCAAATACCAATTTCAGAACAGCTTCTAAGTCGATATCGAAGGGATCCTAACATTGCTAGCAGCCAATAGACCATATGGGTTCGGATAGAAAAACCAAGCGGCTATAGAGTACATGAAGATCACTATATGTTCAGGGTTTTGGAGGGGTTCTTTCTTACTATTGGAGTTAGGAAACGGTGTGAACAAAAGGAAATTTCATCGTAACTACTGGGAACAGAAGTTAGGAAAGAGGACAAAATTCGACCTAAGTTTATAGGGCTTCCTAGGGCCTGGAGGATTCGGAAGCAGGGGAACGGGCTGGCAACCTGTGTGGATAAGGCTATGAAACCTGTCTCAGTAGTTCCAAGTCGGGTTGCCAGAACAAAATAGTTCTAACCTTTTATCTTTAAAGGACTTATATCACCTTCTCTTTACACCCCTTGTTTACACCCCTTGTGGGGGAAGGACCAAAAACGGTTGGCTGTTCCCGCTGGGCTGGCCAGCCTCTGTGGGAGGGCCGGTCCAGCAGGTTCGATCCAGGCCATACAGGGAGACGGGAAAACCTTGCCCTAACATATGGAATCATTATGAGTTAGGTTAATTGGCCTTCTTAAGAGGTCTTGGATATACCACTACAGACTTATTTTGGGCGCCTTCGCCTCTTTGATTTCTTCTGGGTGCTTTGGCAGGCCAGAGCAAAAACCCCTGGGAAAACATCTCCGGAAGGTTTTCGGGTAGAAGAAAGATGCTTTTTCTAACTTCTTATACATTAAGGAGTTACAGATAAGTATTATCCGTTCACTAAACTTTGAACTACTTTGGAAGCAAAAGCAGTTAGGAAAATTGGCAAAACTCGAGCTAAGAGGCTGCCCGAAAAAGCATTTTCTATGATGAAAGGAAGTTTCCTTCCTCAATTCCCCAGTATCCCAAAATCCCTGTTTTTAAGGAGTCTGAAGAGTAGAAGCGGTCGGCCAAAACTCCATTGGAAACCAGCCCAATCTCCATCTGAGGACAGCCTCTCAGCTCGGCTTTTGCCATTTTGGGCCTTTTGTCGAAAGAAAAAGGCCACAACTGCTTGGAATTACTGGGGTTAGGAAATTGTGTGAACAAAAGAAAGGTCTGCCGTAACTCCTGAGGTAAAAAGCAGTTAGGGAAATTGGCAAAAGTCGAGCTGAGTTACCCGCTTTTTACCATGTTTTTTAGAATGTTTTTGAGGCCCAGTTGCTCGGGTGGCCTAGTGGGTCGAGCTGGAATCCAACCCGGGCCGGGCGCAAGGGTAGGTGCCGTCGGGGTTGGGTTGGACGGGGGGCTGGGTGTGCCAGGTGCATTGGGCTGGTCCAAGCCGCTCTTCAGAGCGGACGGCTTCCTCCCAGGTAATCACCTGTCCGCTGTAGCTAGCCATTCGGCCCATAACAGCCGTCATACTGCTCGTAGCACCGTAGTCGCCTTCACAGCGATACGGTCCATAGCCGCGAATACTAGCCATCAGATCATCGTGTTCGCGTTGATAGGGATTGATCCGTGGTTTACTGCGAAGCTGTCGAGGGGTAAGATTTCCATAGCCCCAGGGGCCAGTGCCTAGGAGAAGTTGGCCCCGGTGGCCGTGAACGGTTTCCGAAACATGTGTCCATGTGCCGGGCTGCTGCCGGGCCTGCAAGATCAGCCGGGCGCCGTTGGGATATTCAAACTCTAAGAAATGATGGTCCCAGACATCGCCGCATCCAGGGCCGATCCGCACTTGTCGGCCGCCAGTACCCTGAACTCTCAGTGGCACTTGGCCGAGAACCCAATTCGCCACGTCGATCTGATGGGTCGCCTGCTCGACCAGGAAATCGCCGCAGAGCCAGACAAATACGCCCCAGTGGCGGATTTGGTATTCCAGTTCGGGCATTTCCGGCGGTTTGACCCAACCAGCCCGTCCACCGCCAGGCATATTGAAATAGGTCCGTATCAGATACACTTGGCCGATTGCCCCTTGGTGGATTTTTTCGATGGCCTCTAGATAACTAGGCTGATGACGGCGCTGGAGGCCGACAACGACCGAGAGCCGTTTTTGTCTGGCTTGCAGATTGGTCTGAAGGAGGCTTCGGTATCCAGGAGCGTCGATGCAGCATGGCTTTTCCATGAACACATGTTTTCCAGCACGAATGGCCGCCGCATAATGGGCTGGTCGAAAATAAGGCGGCGTAGCCAGCAGGACCAAGTCCACCTCCGTGCCCAGAAGCTGATCGACTGCCTCAAAGCCCACAAATCGCCGCTCCGGCGGTACATCCAGTTTGGGCCGAAGTTCCTCATATTTGCTCAGGTTTTTCAGCGCAGTTTCGATTCGCTCTGGAAAAAGATCGGCCATGGCTACCAGCCGAACCGGTCCCGACGTAAGCAAACTCTCCCGACAGGCGCCAGTGCCCCGGTTACCACAGCCAACCAGCCCAATCCGAATCGTCTCATCCACAGATAGATGGACCTTAGGAATCGCCTGAGCATCCATAAGGTTCGCCTCCGAGCATCTGTTGTTGGCTATGCCTTTGTCATATCGACTTCTAGGATATCCTACAGGGAGATTTTGCGGTTTTCCAATAGGCTTTGCACTGACCAGCTCCGCGATCGATACTCCTCAAAATAGGGCTTTTGACGATTCGAAGAAACTTAGAGGCTGTCTTGAACTTGGGATTTGGCGGGTTCCCAATGGGTTTTGGCCGACCGGCTTTTATCCTCCAGACTCCTTAAAAACAGGAATTCTGGGGAATCGAGAGGATGAGAACTGCCTTTCATCATAGAAAATGCTTTTAGGACAGCCTCTCAAAAAGGGAAACGGTTTTTCTACAAGGGATGGTTTTGGGAAGAGCCTCTTACCTGGACTTTTGCCAATCTCCCTAACTCCTTTTGTTTCCGGTAGTTACGGCGAGACTTCCTTTTGTTCACACAATGTCCTAACTCCAATAGTCACAAGGACTTAGAGCTTTCCCCTTCCGCAAGAAGGCCTCAAATGGCAAAAGTCGAGCTTAGATAGACTTTTGCCATTTTCCGGAACTGTTTGTGGTACCCAAACTGTGGGACTAAATTTCATTTGTCCACCTAATTGCCTAACTCGAATATTTGCAAAGACTCAGGGCATGCCCCGTTGGTCGTTCCTAAACATGGCATAGGAACCTCTGCATAATTCAGGGATATTTTGATACCATTTTGGCTGATCCTCCCTATAACACAACATATAGGGATGCTAAAATTGCTAGCCCACCATAGATAGTAAGGGGCCTGGTAGGACAATAGCACGGCTAGAGAATCAAAAGTGCATAAAGTTCACTGAATGTTCAGAATTTTGCAGAGATCCCCATAAAATCAGTTTAGAAAGAGGAAGGGACTCAAAGTCTAGTGAACGGAGAATGTTTATTTTTAAGTCTCTCATTGCTAGGAAGACAAGAAGAATACTTCCTCTCTGGGCTCAAAACCTTTTGGACCAAAGTTTTCAAACAGCCTTCTCCGAAACACCGGACACAAGCACTCCGGAAAGCAAACAACATAAGACGTTGGGGGATATCCCATAGCTGCTTTGGTACATATTGAGCTTGAGCTCACAGATGATTTTTCAGGCGGTTAAGTCAAAGTTTTTCGTCTTGGCCACGGCACGAACCCAAATAGGCCACCCACCCCCAGAAAAGGCCCCCTTATCCCCAAGAGGTTTTCTTTTGCCCCTCCCCAGGCCCACAAAGACAAGATGACATAACTCTTTCAGAAATAAGAAGTTATAACAAGTTTCTTTTGCCAACCCTCATTTTGAACTACTGAGAGATGACAGGCAACCAATTTCCTCTTTCCAGGCGGCAGGAGGCGACTTCTATAGGATGTTGTTCGAGCTGTCCAAGTAGTGTGGTGGGCGTAGCACCAGTAATACGGATCCAGTGGAATTGCCCGACCAAGCCTCGATCGCCCGGAAAGACGACAATTCGTTCGCAGGGCGTTCGGCCGGTAAGCTGGACGCTGGACTGGGTTTGAGGCGCTTTTTGGCCGAATTTGCTTGGGCCTTCGACTAGAACCTCCACCTGGCGACCAATGAACTTTTGATTCTCCTCCAGGCTGATTCGGTTTTGAAGTTGCAGTAGCTGATGGTTGCGTCGACGTTTAACGTCCAAGGGGACATCATCCGGGTAGAGTTCAGCTGCTTTGGTGCCAGGCCGAGGACTATATTTGAAAATATAGGCATTTTTAAACCTTGCTTCTTCTACAAGCTGAACTGTCTGCTGGAAATCCTCTTCGGTCTCTCCGCAGAAACCGACGATAAAATCACTGGTGATGGAGGCCTCCGGCACCGTCTGGCGAATTCGGGCCAACATCTCCCGATAAAACTCTACGGTATATCCCCGTTGCATTCGGCGGAGCACCGTATTAGAGCCGCTTTGCGCCGGTACGTGGAAACAGGGGCACACTTTCGGCAAGTCCCGAACCGCCTGCAAAAGATCGTCGCTCATGTGCCGGGGATGGTTGGTAACGAATCGAATCCGTCGGATGCCTTCGATCTGGTGCAAGAGGCTCAGCAGATCTGCTAGACGGATGGTTCGGCCGCCGGAGCGATACTGGTAACTGTTGACCGTTTGTCCCAGAAGAGTAACTTCTAAGCAACCGGCATCGGCCAATCGCGACACTTCTTCATGAATTTCTTCCGGAGGCCTGCAGCGTTCTGGCCCCCGCACCCTGGGCACCACGCAATAGCTACAGACCTTGTTACAGCCGGACATAATCCGTACATAGGCTTGAAAAGGGGGCTGGAGGTGCTGGGGCCGACGAGGTGGATCGAACGGTTCAAAACCGGCCAACAGCGTCTGGCGATCGCTCCTTTCTGACCAAGGACTAATGGCTAGTAGCGGTCTAGTGCCTGCTGCCGCCTGTGCCAGAAGTTCTGGCAGACGGGCCAATCGCCCCGGTCCCACCACTAAATCCACATGGGCAGCTCGGCGGAAAATCGCTTCCCCATCTTTCTGGGCCATACAACCGAGCACCCCAATGATCTTTTCCGGATATTGGCGTTTGAGGTGTTTGAGGCGGCCCAGAAGGCTATAGATCTTTTCTTCGGCGTGTTGACGCACACTGCATGTATTGAACAAAATTACATCTGCCTGCCGAACACTCCCCACCACCTGATAGCCATGCTGGTCCAATAGATCGGCTACCAACTGGCTATCCAATTGGTTCATCTGACAACCGACCGTATAAATATACACCCGTTTCGGCATGTCCGTTTCCCTTTAGGAGCTGGTTGATCTCCGCTTCGGTGCTGTGAGGCAAAGGATTGGCCAGTTTCTGAGCAGCACTCTGCCTCGACTTTTGCCATTGTCCTCAACTTAGTTTGCTGCCAATAGTTAGGACAAGACCTCCCTGTGCCCTAACAATTTCTTAACTCTAATAGTACAAAGGGTTAGAACATTGCTCTTCCGAGCAATCCAACAAGGCAAAAGGCAATCTAAGATTGTTTGGCCGGCAAGCCGTTCGGTTCAGGGCACTCGCCAAAGCCTGAACAAAAGCGGAAGTAACTGCTAGTCTCCTCTGGTGGTGGTCTGAGGCTTATCGTTGCGTTTTTGTTGGGCGGCCAATTGCTGTTGGACTTCCTCATACAGCTGGTCCCGGCGGCGGAGCATCAACCGCACCAACACCAACGCACAAAATCCCGCCGCTACCGCCCATAAGATTATATCCCATCGATCCATCCTGCCTTCTCCCAACGGGGTAGGATTTCCCCCTATTCTTTTTAAGTACCAATTCAGCCAAATAGATTAAACTTAGCTGGAGTTTTACCCTTTTCCTTAACTTGTTTTGTTTCCATGGGTTACGACAAACCTGCCTTTTGTTCTCACAATTTCTTACGTCCAATAACTCCAGGGAATTGGAACTTTCCCATTTCGGTAGAAGAGCAAAATTGGCAAAAGTCGAGCTTAGAGGCTGTCCTGAAATCCCATTTCTACAAGAAAAACAGTTTACCTTCCCCAATTCCTCAGAATTTCCCACCATCCTATTTTACAGCACCGGCAACGGAAGGAGCGTAGCCGAAAATCCATCAGAAACCCTCCACATTCCACTTTCAGGACCGCCTCTTATTTCGTGTTTTGCCATTTTCTCTAACATGGCGTGTCGCCAGCAGTTACGAGGAACCGTCCTTTTGCTCGCCCAATTTCCTAACTCCAAATAAATTCTAGGGAGTTAAATCTTCCTTTTTCGGCAGGAGGCTAAGCTCGAGTTTTGCTATTTCTGGTAACGTCGGGCTCTGTTGAAACCGTTTCCGGTCGGAGGCCGAAACCCACCAAAACTGTGAAGCAAAACCGACTAGCATGGCCAAACCCTTCCCAAACTGCCAGATCTTTTCAACAGAGCCGTAACGTCTATTAATTTAAGCAGTTAAGATTTAAGGAGTCTTTGCTCCGCACATTTTCTAACCTTCAGATCTTCAAAGGATGAAAACATCCCAAGGAATCGCCGCCGGGAAATAGGCAACACTTGGACTCCCATATGGTTAGGGAAACCACTGGATCCTGTGAAGGGGATATCTTTGCACCATTTGGGAGCCCTCCATTTCTACCCCAATAGGTACAGCTACTAGTACTGTGGCCACTACATATAGGAGACCTCTGAATAAGACGAGCCTATCCCTACCAAATCAAAGTCACTCTCTGTTCGGTATTTGGCAGAGGCTCCAGGATTTTGAAGAGGTTCCATTTCCATTATGGCGGGTCGTAGCCGCCGGGATTCCAGGGATTGCATCGGCAAATCCGCCACAGCCCTTTGAGACTGCCTCGGACGGCGCCGTACTTTTCCACGGCTTGGATGAAGTAATTGCTGCATGTGGGTTGGAATCGGCAATGTCGGCCCAACAACGGACTGAGCGTCCATTGATAGACTCGTACCAGGCCGATCAACACCCGGCTCGGTAACCGCCACAAAAATCGGCCTATAAGCAGCCAGCTTCTCTTCATACGTACCACCGCAGAAAAAGCCCCTCTAGCTCGACTTTTGCCAATTTCTCCAGAGGCGGCATCTTTGGATGTCCTAACCCTTTAAGAATATTGGCGTTAGGAAAATTGCTGCACAAAGAATCCTCAAAACCTAACCCCTTGAAATAAAAGAAGTCACAAAAATGGCAAAAGTCGAGCTCTAGAACACCTCCGAAAAAATAGGTGGTGGCAATTTTCCTCCTCTGGTGCCAAGGCACTGAACCCCCGGAGAAATCCCATTTGAGGAGAAATACCCATTTGATTTACGGAAGAACGGTTGGGACGGATTTTTATTCTGTGATCGATTTGGAGTGTTGACACCCTTTCCGCCAGGAAGCCTACAACCACCAAGAGTTGAAAAAACCGAACAATTGGGCAAAATCTTACAGGTTCCGAGAACCTTTCACCAGTGCCTTGGTGGCTCTCAGAGGCTGCTACGCAATGGCATTTTTACGGAAAAAAACGCTTTCCCTTTCCTGGATTCCCTAGAATCCTTCCATGTGCTGTTTTACAGAGTGGTCCCTGGAAGGACCGGTCCACCTAAGGTAACCTCTGCAAAATCCTGAACACATAGTGAACTTCATGACCTTCCGATTCTATAGACGTTCGGTTCTTCTATCCGAACATCTCCTATCTATCGGGTGCTAGCAAGGTTAGGGCCCCTCGTTATTGGATTAAGATGGAGAGAAGGCAACATAGTGTAAAAAACACCCTCTTTAAATTAAGAAACCTCTGCAAAATCATGAATATGTAGTGAACTTTATGGACTTTTGATTCTATAGCTGTTCGGTTTTTCTATCCAAACATCTACTATCTATTGGGTGCTAACAATGCTGCAGCTCTATATGTGGTGTTAGAGGAAGGACATCCAAAAT